>CAYYFU010000049.1:0-3886 GCA_964471095.1 uncultured Pseudomonadota bacterium | reverse complement strand
ACAACGCTGTAGATCTTGGTCGTCTCCAACGCCTCCTCAAACTCCATCGGGGGAAGGATAGTCGCCAACCGTTGGGCCAGCATCGTCTTGCCCGAACCGGGCGGACCGATCATCAGCAGGTTGTGTCCACCGGCGGCGGCAACCTCCAACGCCCGCTTGGCGTGGGCCTGTCCTTTGATTTCGGAAAAATCGATCGGAGAAACGGGAGGGGAGGAAGGACGAACCGGTGGCGGGGATGGGGGAATCTCCTTCTCCCCGGTAAAATGTTGGACCACTTGGGCGAGGGATTCGACCCCCAACAGGGAGAGCCCCTCGACCGCCGATGCCTCTCCGACATTTTTTTCCGGCAGGATCAACGTCGAAAAACGCCTCTTGCGGGCCATCATCGCGATCGGGAGGGTGCCGCGGATCGGTTTGATCTCCCCATGGAGGGAGAGTTCTCCCAAGAAAAAGGTCCGTCCCAATTTCTTCGGATCGATCAATTCCGAGGAGGTGAGCAGGCCGATCGCAATCGGCAGATCAAAGGCGGTCCCTTCCTTTTTGATGTCGGCGGGGGCGAGATTGATCGTGATCCGGCGACGATGGAACTCATAGCCGGAGTTGCGGATTGCGGCAATCACCCGGTCGCGGCTCTCCCGGACCGAGGATTCCGGCAGTCCGACCGTGTTCCAGTTGGCAAGGCCCTGCGAGATATCGACCTCCACCTCTACCGGATAGGCATCGATCCCTAACAGCCCTGCGCTGAAGACACGAGAGAGCATTGCCGATGATAGATAGCAAAGGGCGTGCCAAGGGGATTGAGCAGGTTGGCCGGGCAAAAGAGTCCTAATTTCGGAATCAGTGGTTCGATTTTTGGATGGTTCTTTGAGGGGTCGAGCCCAATTGAGCCAACGAAGGTGTCGGCATGAATATTGCTATTCCAATTGGGCATGTCACCGCGCCGCTGGCAAAATCTGGCGAGGTATTTTTACGATATCAGCAAGCTGGTGCTGGCCAGTGCGGTGATCACCCAGCTGGTTGAGGGGTATGCCTTCCAGCTGAAAGTGATTGCCTTCGGGACAGGCGCGGGTGTACTCTCCTCCCTCATGGGGTTTGTTTTCGATAAACGCGGAGAAGATCAATGACAGGGGCGGAAACACTTTTCTTGTACCTGTTCATTTTGAGTGCTGTCGGGCTAGCTGTGGCCGTGGTCGTCACCCGCCGTCCGTCTCACCGACAGCGGCATTCCTAAGAAAAATTGGCCTCATCCCTTTTGAATCTGGTGTTGTAGTTCCCTAAGGAGGGTTTCCAGGTTGTTGAGGATGATCTTCAACCTAAGATCGTAACGTAGCCCCCAGTAGTGCCCCTCGGCGGCATGGGCGCAGTTTCGGGCGTATTCCATTGCCGAGACGATCCCCCCCTCGGAAAGGGAGAATTTATGGATACCGAAGCTCTGCCCGTGCCCGCCGGGGAGATCAAGGGGAGAAAAGTCTACGAGGAAACGCGGGTTTGGGGTTTTTTCGAAATAGGTAGCGGTGTCAATGTCGGGGGCATCGGTCAAACGATATCGTGCTGGGAGCAACGGTAGCTGTTGGGTCCTGTCAAGGTTCCAATTTCCATCGCTCGAGAAATGAATTTCCGGAGGAGACGGAGCGATTCGACGAAATCCTCGGCGGCGTGCAACCGGGTGGGTTGGATCACCGACCGGTAAAGGCGCTGCGGCAGTCAGTTTTGGGGTAATAACCGGTATCGGCGTCAGACGCCTTGGGGGTGGAATTGCTCCTGAGGCAACTACAGCATCCACCTCACCGGCCTCCCGCGCCGCTTGTCGAAGCACCCGCCAACCCTCTGCTGTCATTCTCCTCGGATCCCCTGCCCCTTGGATCAGGCTCTGCGCGGTGGTTACGGCCCCTCCTTTGGGGACCTCCTGAACAACCGTCGCAACTGCCTCTCGTGAGGGACTAATCTTGTCGAGGAGGTCGAGCAGTTTCCCTGGATTGCGACGGCTGAATTTGTAGATAAAAATCGAGGGGGCGGCGAAGACGAGGAGCCCGATCGATATCTTAAGCCATGTGGGCCAAGGTCGTTCGGGGGTCGGGAGTGTGGGGGACGAATCGATGCGGGAACAGGCGGCGCCCAACAATGAGGCCCCGCCCGCCAGGGCCAGCGGACTCAATAAAGTTGTGAAAGGAATTCGAAACATCATTGTTGGGAACATCGGCAACGCCGCGAAAAGGTTGCGGAAAAAATCAGGAGGAATGGCGCGACTCTAAATATCTTTCCGCATCAATCGCCGCTTGGCACCCACTCCCGGCGGCGGTGATCGCCTGACGATAGACATGATCCTGCACATCGCCGCAGGCGAAGACGCCGGGGAGGCTGGTCTTGGAACCGTTCTTGGTGACGATATAGCCGTTCTTGTCCATCTCGATCTGCCCCTTGAAGAGCTGGGTATTCGGGTCATGGCCGATCGCGACAAACAGGCCGGCGACCTTCAGGGTGCTGGCTTCGCCGTTCTTCACGTTCTTGAGCTTCAACCCCTCAACCTCTTTGTCCCCCAAGACGTCCTCGACAAGGGTGTCCCAGACAAACTGGATCTTCTTGTTCGCGAAGGCCCGGTCCTGCATGATCTTGGAGGCGCGGAGGGCGTCGCGCCGGTGGATCACCGTTACCTTGGTGGCGAATTTGGTCAGGAAGATCGCCTCCTCCATCGCGGAATCGCCGCCGCCGACCACCGCCACCTCCATGTTCCGAAAAAATGCCCCGTCGCAGGTGGCACAAGTTGTCACCCCTTTTCCCATCAATCTTTTTTCATTGGGAAGCCCGATCAGCCGGGCCGAGGCGCCGGTCGAGATGATCACCGCCTTCGCCTCGAATTTTTCACCGTCGGTCTCAACGACGAACGGTTCTTTCTTCAGATCAACCTTGGTGACATCCTTGGTGAGGAACCGGGTCCCGAACCGCTCCGCCTGTTTGCGGAAGATCTCCATCAGCTCCGGTCCGAGGATCCCTTGCGGGAATCCGGGGAAATTTTCCACCTCGGAGGTCAGCATCAACTGGCCGCCCCGCTGATACCCCTCGATGCAGAGCGGGTTCAGGTCGGCCCGGGCCGTGTAGAGGGCGGCGGTCAACCCCGCCGGCCCGGAACCGATGATCAGGATGTTTTCAGGAGGCATGGTTTTTCCCCTCTTACCCTAAGAGGGGGTCATATTGTCAATTAGTCCAAAATTCGAACTCTTTTTTGAGTTCGACGGTTCGATTTTCGGTCGATTTCAGGGTTGTCGAGACACAATTCCGCCTTGATTCCGATTGGCACAGGTCTTGCTTTAAATTTTCCGGGATGGGACTTGCAACACCTTAGTTTATAAGCTACTATGATCGAGGCGCAGTTACAAGAAATCGAGATTTACGTCGCTCCCGACGGGAAGGCGCCTTTCTCCAGTTGGTTGGAGGGGTTACGCGATGCAAGGGCGAGGGCCAGGATCCGTATTCGAATTGAGCGGCTTCGGCTGGGTAATTTTGGTGACTGCCGAACCGTTGGAGGCGGGCTCTTTGAGTTGAGGGTCGATTACGGCCCTGGTTACCGCGTTTACTTTGGGAGAGTGGGTCTGCGGCTTGTGATTCTGATTTGTGGCGGTGACAAGCAGTCCCAGCAGAAAGATATAGCAAGGGCCCGAGAATTTTGGAGCGATTACCGGAGCCGGGAATGAAGAGCAAAAGTTATCAAAAGGAGCTGATAGAATCCCTAAAGGACTGTGACGAAGCGGCGGAATACCTCAATGCCGCCCTGGAGGATGGGAGTCCGGAGGTTTTTCTATTGGCGATCCGGAATGTTGCCGAGGCGCATGGGGGGATGAAACAGCTTGCCATGCGTGCCCACTTGAATCGTGAAAGTTTATACCGGATG
>CAYYFU010000048.1:0-9526 GCA_964471095.1 uncultured Pseudomonadota bacterium | reverse complement strand
GGGTAGGGGAGCGTTTTTGCGTCCGAAACAGCGGGGCACGTTCCGTCGTCGAAGGGATCGGGGATCACGGCTGTGAATATATGACCGGCGGGATTGTGGCAATCTTGGGGCCGGTCGGGAGAAACTTCGGGGCCGGGATGAGTGGCGGTGTTGCCTTTATCCTGGATGAGAAAGGGGGGTTGGCCGATCAGATCAATCCGGAACTGGTCACGATCTCATCTCTCCAGGATTCAAAGGAGGTCGCGCTGCTCCGTTCGATGATCGAGCGACACCTGCAACTGACCGGCTCTTTGATCGCAGAAAGAATTTTGAAAAAATGGTCCCGATTTGAAAAATCGTTTCGGACGGTTCATCCCAAGGAACTCTCGGTGGTCCAACATTTAACCGCCGCAGTCGGCTTCACCGACGAACCGGTGGATCAGGCGACTCCCGCACGGGCCTAGGCCGCCTCGATGATTTTTAGAGACTCGACGACGGAAAGATTGCCGGATGGTTTGCATTGGACGCGGGCGCCGTATTCGCGCTTCAGCGCACCGACGACTTCGTCCGCCCAAGAAGGGGCCAGCACCTTCACACCCGAAAAATCGAGTTCGATCGGTTCATCCGGTGTTTTTGGTTTGAGATAGCTTTTTAGAACGAGATACGCCTCCCGTCCCGCGGGGCGCGACACAAGAATCTCGCCAAATTTCTTGACCTCGATCCTCATCGCTTATCCCATAATATCAGAGAATAGGTCCCGATGCCAGTTCCGGCAGAGGTAATCCTCGATTTGGCCGCTTTATCCAGCCCGCCAAAGGCGACAGTACCGCTTCTGGACTGAAAGTAGAGCCCACGCGACGCATTGCCGTTGATGACCGACCGGACAAACTTGAGGCCGTTCCCCCTCCGTTCGGGGCTTCTCCCGGAAATCTGTCTTTGGAATGCAACCTCCAGGGCCTCCTGGTCTGACTGAAGCGTCGGCAGAACCCTTTTCAGGGAAGCAAGAACTCCCTGACCTCGGTCGGCAATCACCACCCAACAAGACTTGCCATCCAATCCGTGCTGAAACCAGGCGCCATGGATGTCGCGCCACTGGCCGAGATTATGGTCGAAGCAGTTATTGCCGATTTCACCGGCGACAGCCGTCAAAAGTGCCGCCTCGGAATCGTTCAGGGAGTGGACAATCAGCTCACGATACATCGTGTCGAGCCGCGCCTGAAAGAGGTCGCGTGTCGAGCAGACCTGGTCGCCGTTTTCTCCCGAGTCGTTTGCGTACCAGCGATGTCCTTCGAGGGCGGGATTCATGCGGCTATCATAATGAAGAAGCGGAGGTGCCGCTACTTTTTTCTCATCCCGTCAAGACCGACGAGCCGGTGGATGAGCCTGCCTTGCGGAGGCCAGGGGCGACTCCCGCACGGGCTTGACATCGGGCTCCTTGATACCCATATTGAGCCGACTATGAACTACCTGAAAACGGCGGTATTGCTGGCAGCGCTCACGGCGTTGATGCTGGTGGTCGGCCGGGCGCTGGGGGGCGAGCAGGGGATGTACTTTGCCCTTGCCTTTGCCGCCGTTTTTAACCTCGGTAGTTATTGGTTCTCGGACAAGATCGTCCTTGCGATGTATCGCGCCAGACCGATCGCCGAGGCGGAGGCGCCCAAACTGTATCGGACCGTTGGGCACCTCGCTCAAAAGGCAAAAATCCCGATGCCAAAACTGTACCATGTCCCAACACCTGCCCTGAACGCCTTCGCGACCGGCCGGAGCCCCAAGCATGCGGTGGTGGCGGTGACCGACGGCCTGTTGCGACATCTGGATGAAAATGAGCTGGAAGGGGTTTTGGGTCACGAGCTCTCGCATGTCCTGAATCGGGACATGTTGATCTCGACGATCGCCGCAACGATCGCCGGGGCGATCTCGATGCTCGCCTCGATGGCCCGGTGGGCCTTGATCTTCGGCGGTTGGGGGAGAAGCAGCGACGAGCGACGCGGGGGCGGGGGGCTGGAGATGTTGGTGATGTTGATCGTCGCACCGATTGCGGCGCTGTTGATCCAGATGGCCGTCTCTCGTTCTCGCGAATATGCCGCCGACCAGTCCGGGGCCCGGCTCTGTGGTAACCCCCACTACCTCGCGAGCGCCCTGAAAAAATTGCACGCCGTCGCGGAGGAGGTCCCGCTTCACGCGAATCCATCCACCGCGCATCTCTTTATTGTGAATCCGTTGACCGGTCGTGGCCTGATGCACCTCTTCTCCACCCACCCCCCTGTGGAGGAACGGATCAAACGGCTGATGGAGATGGCACGGACACGTTCGTTCTGAGTTTCTTAACCGCATCCCGGATAATCTGAACGGCTAAAACCAGAAGAATCATCGCAACAACGCCGTTGATCAGGATTGTCGTCGAGGGAAGGGAACCGGTCATCACCCCCTTCAAGACAAACAGGATCTGTTTGATCAGTGACCAAAAGGTAATCCCCATCACAAACAGCATCGGGTAAAAGACGTACCAGGAGGGTCGTCCGGTTCGGTGCAACCAGACGGTCACGGCCAGGAGCGTCAAGGCGGCCAATAGCTGGTTGGAGGTCCCAAACAGGACCCAAAAAGAGGTCCAGGCCCCCTCTTTCGCGGTCAAAATAAAGAGCGCCGGAAGACCGACCGTCAACAGCGTGGCCAAAACCCCCGATATAAAGGAGCGACGCCCCAACAGTTCCTGCAGGATATAACGGCCGAGCCGGGTGGAGACATCCAGGGTATCAAAGACAAATGTCGAAAACGCCATCGCCCCAAAGGTGATCGCAAAGAGCAGGTGCTCTTTCCCGATGATGAGAGAAAGAAACCGACCGAGCCCGGCCCCATAAATCGCGCCCGGTGAACCTTTGACGTCGGCCTGGGGGATAATCATGATCGTTGCCAACGCAATCACCGCCACAAACCCTTCCAGCAACATCGCCCCATAGCCGACCGGTTGACAGTCTGATTCGCGCGCAATTTGCTTCGAAGTAGTGCCGGAACAGACGAGTCCATGAAACCCGGAGCAGGCACCACAGGCGATTGTGACAAATAGAAACGGAAACAAGGACCCCGTCATCCCCGGTGCCTGCCAGGTTTTGAACGCCTCCTGTCGGATCTCAAATCCCCCGATGAAAATCCCGATCGTCCCAATCGCCAAGGCAAGATACAGGACAAAACCGCCCAAATAACCCCGCGGCTGCAACAACAACCAGACCGGCAAGAGTGAGGCGATAAAACAATAACCCAAAATCCCGATCCCCCAGACCTTTTGGGAGAGCAGAAAAGAACCCGAAATCCTCGTCCCCCACCAGACAGCAACAAGGGTTGCCGGCACAAAAATGAGGGTCATGAGCCACAGGGGGGGATTGAAACGTCGCTGGATCAGTCCCATCAAGATCGCCAACAACAGATAGAGAATGCTTGCCGCAGCGACGGCCCCTCCCCGTTCGAAGTTGACCGTTATCCCCTCCAGCTCCTCGATTGTACCGATGAAGGTGGCCGCGCGAATATCGGTGAAGGCAACGATCACATAGACCAGCGCGATCCAGATAAAGACCAAAATCGAGAGCCAGGCCCGCCGTCCGATATTTTGTTTCACGATCTCGGCGATCGATTGGGCCCCATGCCGAACACTGGTGACGAGGGAGGAAAAATCATGGACCGCCCCGATCAGGACCACACCCAACAGAATCCAGAGGAGACAGGGGAGCCAACCAAACTGCTGACAGGCAAGAATCGGTCCCGCAATCGGGCCGGCCGCCGCAATGGCGGAAAAATGCTGGCCCAGGAGATAAAAACGCCGGGTCGGGACAAAATCGATCCCATCATTTACGGCGACCGCCGGGGTCTGGGCCTGATCATTCAACCGAGTGGCTCGGGCGATAAACCCGCCGTAAAAACGGTACCCTAGGAACATCAGCAAGAGGACGAGGGCGGCAATAAAAGGGAGGGTGATCATTAATTTAGCAACTTTTTCGGCATCCTGCCGAAAACATAAGTGAAGAGTCGGTCGGGGGATCCTCTGGATCCTCCGACTTTTTTTTGTGGCCAGGGAGGGAATCGAACCCCCGACGCGCAGATTTTCAGTCTGCCGCTCTACCGACTGAGCTACCTGGCCGCCGGTTGTATCGGAGGAGATATAGTTAAGTGATTAAAATGACAAGGAAATCTTACAATAAAAATTTTTTTGACGGGCCGTGTCAACTGTGCTATGAATACAAGACTTTTCAGCAAATCCTTCAAGGAGGCAATTGAATATGGCGATGCTGTTCAAACCAGGTGATAAGGCAGTCTACCCTGCGCATGGCGTGGGCGAGGTCAAGGCGATTGAAACCCGCGAGATTTCGGGAAACAAACAGACCTTTTACATCCTGAAAATTTTAGACAACGGCATGACAATCATGGTCCCGACCCAGAACGTCAAATCGGTCGGCCTCCGTGAGATCATTGATGAAGACCAGGTCGATGAGGTTTATGAAATCCTGCAGGAACGGGATATCACCATCGATAATCAGACCTGGAATCGGCGCTACCGGGAATATATGGACAAGATCAAGACCGGTTCCGTCTACGAGATTGCCGAGGTGTTGCGGGATCTCTCCATGCTGCGCTTTGACAAGGAGCTCTCCTTCGGGGAGCGGAAGATGCTCGATATGGCACGAAGCCTCCTGGTGAAAGAACTGGCCTTGGCCCAGCGTTGCTCCGAAGACTCGGTTCTGAAGGATATCGAAAAGATTTTTAAGTCCTAAGATTCTGGTGTCTGCACCTTGTTTTGCCATTATCCCTGCCGCAGGACTTGGCCGCCGGTTTGGCGGAACTAAACAGTTTCACCGGCTGGCCGACCGGCCTCTTCTTGAATATGCGCTGCAAGCCTTTCAGGATTCCCGACTGATTGATTCGATCTGTCTCGTGGTGCCGGCCTCAGAACAAAAGAATCAATCGCGTCTCATTCAAAATCGTTTTCCCAAGATCCAGTGGGTGGTCGCCGGTGGAAAGGAGCGGCAGGATTCAGTCCGGTGCGGCCTGGAGGTCCTGCCGGAAGATTGCTGGGTCGCGATCCACGATGGGGCCCGTCCCCTGGTCACCCAGGAACTGCTGGAGAAGGTCATCACCGCCGCTCAGGAAACGGGGGCGGCGATCCCCGCCCTACCGATCCCCGAAACGGTCAAAGAGGTCCGTGACTTCAAGGTGGTTCGGACTGTTGATCGGAGCTTTTTGTGGCAGATCCAGACGCCCCAGTGTTTTCGCTATGACCTCCTGAAAAAGGCCTTTCAAAATTCCCAAAGAGAGGGTTTGATCGGAACCGATGAGTCGATGTTGGTCGAACGGATCGGCGTGACCGTCCGGGTGGTCGAGGGGGATCGGCGCAATATCAAGATAACGACGCCCAATGATTTCGCGTTGGCCGAGCGGTTGCTCGGAGCGGAGAAGAGGTTATGAGGATCGGGCTGGGGTATGATATTCACCCCTTGAAACCGGGCCGGAAGTTGCTCCTCGCCGGTATTGAGATTGCGTCAGAAAAAGGGGCGATCGGTCACTCGGACGCCGATTGTCTCTATCATGCGATCGTCGATGCTTTGTTGGGGGCGGCCGGGCTGGGGGATATCGGCAGACATTTCCCCGACACGAACCCGCGTTGGAAGGGGGCCAATTCCGCCATTTTTCTCCAGGAGGTCCGTCGCCTCTTGGCCGACAAAAAGATGTCGATTGAAAATATCGATGCCGTGATCCAACTGGAGCAGCCGAAGCTGGGCCCGTATCTCTCTCAGATGATTCAAAACATTGCGGAACATTTGGGGCTGGAAATGAGCCGAATCAACCTGAAGGCAAAGCGTGGCGAGGGACTGGATGCGGTCGGTCGTCACGAGGCGGTCGCGGTCCAAGCGATTGCACTCCTGTCATGCCGTTAACCCTCTACAACACCCTGACCCAACGAAAAGAGGAGTTTATCCCGCTCGTGCCGGGAAAGGTCCGGATGTACGTCTGCGGGATCACCGCCTACGACGAGTGCCATTTGGGGCATGCCCGTGCCGCCATCACCTTCGATCTGATCTACCGCTATCTCCTCTTTCAAAAATATCAGGTCACCTACATCCGGAACTTCACCGATGTGGATGACAAGATCATCAAGAAGGCGAATGAGGGCGGTCTCAGCTGCGAGGCAGTCGCTGAAAAATTTATTCATTCCTATGCGCAGGCGATGGAGCGTCTTGGCGTCAAAAGGCCGGATTCCGAGCCGCTCGCCAGTGGGCACATCACGGAAATGATCAACTTAATCCGTCAGCTCGAGGCAAAGGGGTTTGCCTACCGGACCCACCGGGATGTCATTTATCCGGTCAGAAAATTTGTGGGATACGGAAAGCTCTCCCACAGGAAGATTGATGATCTTGAATCCGGGGCACGCGTCGAGGTGGACGAAAAGAAAAAAGATCCGCTCGACTTCGTTCTTTGGAAGGGATCGAAGCCGGGGGAGCCGAAATGGCCCTCGCCGTGGGGCGAGGGGCGGCCGGGATGGCATATCGAGTGCAGTGCGATGAGTATGAAATATCTGGGGGAAAGCTTTGACATCCATGGCGGCGGCCGCGACCTGATCTTCCCGCATCACGAGAACGAGATCGCGCAGAGCGAGGCGGCGACCGAAAAACCGTTTGTCCGCTATTGGATCCACAACGGCTTTGTGAATATCGACGCGGAGAAGATGAGCAAGTCATTGGGAAATATCCGAACCATCCCGGCCCTGCTGGAGCGTTGGCACCCCGAGACAATCCGTCTTTTCCTCCTCTCCAGCCATTACCGGAGCCCGATCCATTTTACCGAAAAAAGCCTCGAGGAGACGGAGGAGGCGCTGGTCCGTTTCTAGGAAACCAGCAAACGCCTTCCAGAGTGTCCGGCCGGGGGCTCGCCGCTCCCCGATCTCCATCTGATTTCAACTTTTGAAAAGGAGATGAACGACGATTTCAACGCAACGAAATTTTTGGGGGCCCTTTTTGATCGACTCCGCCGGCTGAACGGCTGGCTCGACAAGAACACAGCGATTGAGGCCTCTTCCCGTGATCAATTTATTCAGGAAATAAAAAGAATCAGTGGTGTCTTGGGAGTTTTTGGGGATGACCCCATTCATTTTTTTGAGGGCCGAAAGAAATCTCATCTCGCCACAACCGCCCTGAGTACGGAGGTGATCGAGTCAAAAATTCTGGAACGGAATGTCGCCAGAAAAAATAAAGATTTTAAGAAATCCGACGAAATCCGCCAAGAACTCGCCTCCAGCGGGATCGAGATTCGTGACAACCCCGATGGCACCACGAGCTGGGGGGTCAAGTAGTTCAATACAGGATCGAGGAGAGCTCCTCCCAGCTCCCAAAGTCGCTCACCTTGAGCGCCTCGTCCGAGACCGTCAGGAGGCGCTGACCGACCTCCAGGGCCCGCCGCATCTGTAGATGGGGGGTATAACACCATTCGTCGCACCCAAGGTCGTCCTCCGGTTCTCCCAACAGGTCGTCGTGCCGAATCGCCGCCAGCTGGGTAAATCCATTCACCGGATCAACACTCCAGATCTGCTCCTCCGAATGATCGGGCGTCCCGACCATCCTCCACCAACCGTTGTCGTAGGGGACCTCCGTCACCAGATCGACCGGTATTGCGAGCATCCCGCGATCGGGGAAGTAATTGAAGGCCCGGTGGTCGGTCAGCGCCTCGGATTCGGTGCCCCTCTCACCGATCGTTACGCTGTCGATCAACCGCGGTGCGGCCGGCTCCGCGACATCGAAGAGCGACAGCTTGAGACCCCCAAACCAGGCGAACGATCCCTGGTCGTCCGCATCCTTTCCGATGGCGAGCAGGGTCTTCTCGTCAATCGGTGTCAGGTAGGTGGAAAAGCCGGGGACCTCCAACTCTCCGACCTTTTTCGGATGGGTCGGATCCGAGAGATCCAGGACAAAGAGGGGATCGATTTTTTTGAAGGTCACCACGTAGCCGCGGTCGTCCAAAAAGCGGACCGCATAGACTGCCTCTCCCGGGTGCAGGTCGCGAAGTTCCCCGATGATCTTCAGCTCGCGCCGTTCCTGGGCCAGAATGAAGAGGGAACTCTCGGCACTCGAGACTCCGGTTCGGCTTAAGGTGCCCGACGTCGTCGCGACCCGCAGCATCCCTTCGTGTTCGTCCATGGAAAACTGGGCATTATAGCCGTCTTCAACGAATGCTGTTTCCAGTCGGCCCGGGACCTTGCCCTGTGCCGCAAATTGGACCTGTTTGTTTTCTCCCTCCAAAGAAAACTTGAAGATCTCCGAGTCGCCTTCCATAGCCGGGCTGGTCCCGATGTAAACTGATTGAGGCGTGACGGAGACGATCGGCCGTCCCGATGCGGTGATCACGGAATGTCCCATCGATCCCATTTGTTCCTCTCCCATGGAGAAGGAAACGATGGAGATGACATTCTGGTATTGAAGGGCACGCCCTTCGTTCAACGCCTCATCCGGCAAGAAGACAGCCCCGCAGGGGGACGCGATCTCCTCATCGACGGGGGGCGTTGCCCCCCTCCAGAAGGGAGCCGGATGCTCCAACACGAGATGGGCCGTATCGCCGACCAGACGGGAGGTGACATACCGTTGGTTTTTTAACCGCCGTGAGTCGATCACCGACAGATTGGCGGGATCCGCGACGGACAGGTGATGCAGGATCGTCCCATAAGAGGCCCCGGGCCCCTGCTGAGAGGCGACCACGAGGGCGCTGTGGCCGTCATAGAGAAACTCATTTGGCGTCCCCTCCAACTCAATGGAATCAAGCCACATAATTTCACCCGACTCTTTGACGCCGAAGGTAGTGAAAGAACTGCCGGCGACTGCCGGGTTGGACCGGATGAGAAAGACCAGATTCCCATCCGCCTGCACAAAATCCGCCTCCGAAACAACCTTAGACTCCGAGCCGATGGCCGGCTCCCCGGGCAAACCGGCGGAATCGGCGGTACCGGCAGTGGTCCCCGAAAAAATGGGGTCCCCACGGGACTCCTTGATCGCCTGTTGAACCATTCTCCAATAGGTGTCGAGCCGCCGGCAGTTGAGCGCCGCAAGCTCCGACTCCGGCAAATCGGGCTCGATGGGGGGAACTGGCCCCGCTGACTCTCCACAGGAGACAAGGAGCATTGAGGCGCATAGCAGCGTTATCAGTGATGGTGTCGTTTTCATGGTCTTCCTCCCTTTCATGCCTCAATTATCGGCGGAGGGGGGATTGAGGTCTATGGACAGGGGGCTGATTTCGTATTCCGCAGAATACAGGCTTATTCGAAGCGGAGGGATTTGAGGACCGTGGCGGCCCGGGCGATCCCGTTATTTTCCTCAAAGAGGTCGGTCACGACATAGAGGAGCGTCGTTCCCTGGAGAAAGTAGTATTCCTGTAAATCACCGCCGGTTTCGCCCGGTTCCGGGTTGTCGTAGGCAAGGCCGGAGAGACGGCTGTTCGAAAAGGCTTCAAAATCACGTTCCGCGAAGACCGTGCCTAGGTAACTCAATAAACTCTCCGGCTCTTCCGAGAAGGTAACATA
>CAYYFU010000047.1:3952-9548 GCA_964471095.1 uncultured Pseudomonadota bacterium | reverse complement strand
AGTCAATCATCCAGGATATCCTCAAGAATCCTTTCTACTATGGACTCGTGCGGTACTAAGGAGGAGAGTTCCCAGGGGGTTCACGAGCCGTTAGTCTCCAAGGAACTTTTCGATCAGGTCCAGACCGCACTCGTCCGTAAAGGGAAACCGAATAAGTATAAGAAACACAGCTTTCCGCTCCTTGGCCTCGCCTCTTGTGCCACCTGTGGTTGCTCGATTACGGCAGAGCTCCAAAAAGGCCATCACTATTACCGGTGCACCAAGAAGAAGGGGAGTTGTTCGGAGCCTTATCTCCGCGAGGAGAGATTAGCGGAGCAAATCACCCAAATAATCTCCAAGGTCGCTCTGCCGAACCATGCCTTCCAAAAGCTCATCGCCTTTTGGGCCAAGGAGCGGGACGAGACGAGCCAACCGCTGGCCACCGCGAAGATCAAAATGAAAGGGGAGGTCTCCAATATCCAGAAAAAACTCGACCTCCTCCTCGATACCCACCTCAACCACCTGATCACCCAGTCAGAATATCAGGCCAAACGGGAATCCCTGCTCAACGAGAAGATCGGTCTGGAGGAGAACTTGAGGAAATTAGAGCAATCGGCCACCGGTTGGCTCGAACCCTGCCGGGAATTCCTGGAGGCGGCTCACCAGGCCGATCAACTGTCGGCCAACGGAAATTTAGAATCCCAAAGAGAATTTGCGAAAAAAATCGGCTCGAACTTCCGGCTGGCGGCAAAACGCCTTGGTTTTTCCTATCTTCCGCCGTGGCACCTCATTTCCGGCGCCGATTTCAATTTTTTGTGCGCCTGGCAGGATTCGAACCTGCGACCCCCTGCTTCGTAGGCAGGTGCTCTAATCCACTGAGCTACAGGCGCGATGGGGCCGAACTTACGCACCCTCATTTTTTTAGCAACTAATTTTACCGGGTGCCGATGGTGGGGCAAAAGGAGGATATTTTATGGCATTGCTAAATGTAGTCGGATCGGCCGCCCGGGCGGCGTTTCGGCCCCTGGAAGTGGCTGTCATAGGGGCCCCCAAGGCAGTCGGTAGCCGTGGTTTAGCGGCTGTCGGGGCCGTATTGGCGACCCTCTTGGCAGGTAGTGTCGCCCGTGCCCAAGGCGCGCCAGGTGGAGCAAGTCCGGCACCAGGGACACCTCCACCTCCGGCTGAAGATTCAGGTCATTCAGGGTGGCTCTATGTAATACTTGCTCTCGGCGCCATTGGGATCGCGCTCGGGGCCCGAAGTGCATGGAAGGCCTCAGGCCAAGGTCCTGGAGCTGGAGCAATTCTCTTGGGTCTCGGCGGTGCCGGGCTGGTTGCCGGTGCAGACGGACTCTTCAGGGGTTAAGAACGGATAAACAAAGGGGCGGCCGGACGGGCCGCCCCTCTCTAGCTCTTTCCTTCTACTAGATCTTCCCTTGTAACAGAAACGCAATGACCAATGCGTAAATCACGAGAGACTCAATAAGAGCCAATGCAATAATCATTGGGGTCTGCACCTTGGCAGCCGCACCGGGATTGCGGGCAATCCCCTCCAATGCGGCAGAGGCAGCCCGGCTCTGTCCGAGCGCACCGCCAAACGCGGCAATCCCAATCGCAAAACCGGCCGCGATCGCCAGGAACGGCTTCTGCCAGGGGCTATCTCCACCCGCGGCGGTTGCCCCATGCTCCTGCGCAAACGCAACTAAAGGGACCAACAGGGAACCCAAACCTCCCAAAAAGGTTGTTAGCTTCTTCATCTTTTCTCACCCCCTTCCCCGTTAAAGTCCCTGCGGTCTCCAGTGCACTAAACAGTTCCCCATCATTCGGGGAAAGACCGACGCAATTATCTAGTGGCCTTCTCCATGTTCATGCGCTGCCGCCAACGCGATGTAGATCGTCGACAACAGCGAAAACACAAAGGCCTGGATAAAGGCGACGAAGAGGCCCAGGGCCATAAAAATGATCGGCACAAAAAGCGGAACCAGATCCGAAAAAATCCCTAAAACGAGATGATCCCCGGTAATATTCCCAAACAGCCGGAGAGAGAGGGAGACCGGGCGGACCAGGTGACCGATCATCTCGATCACAAACATCAATGGGCCCAGCCAAATAATCGGTCCCATAAAGTGCTTCAGATATTTGATCAAACCATGCGTCTTGATCCCGACATAGTGATAATAAAAGAAGACGGTGAGGGCGCAGGCAAAGTTCGTGTTAATATTGTCGGTCGGCGGCACAAATCCAGGGATCAACGCCATGAGATTGCAAAGAAAGATGTAGATGAAGAGCGACCCGATCAGCGGAAAAAAATTTTCGGCCTCCTTTCCCATGATCCCTTCCATCAAACCGAGGATATTCTCAACCGCCGTTTCAAAAACATTGGCCAGCGTTGTCTTCCCCTCCGGAACGAGACGCTCTTCGGTCATTTTTAGCTTCCGATGGGCCAAAAAAGAGGCGATCACGATGCCGAGCACCACCATCGCCGAGGTGTAGATGTGAATGTTGTAAGGGGTGATCTTGCCGGAGATCAGCCCGAACCATGTAAATTCATGCATAGGTAAACCACCAGTGGGATCGAAAATCCTGCCAAAAACGGGAGGGGACTAACATGCCCTTTCCAGAGAATCAAGGCGATAAGCCCGAAAAAAACGAGGAATTTGGCCGCGACCAAAAAGACAAGTTTTTTCTTGGAGATCTGCGCCGTCACCCGCCGGATGATCTGAACCAGGAGGTACAGATTGATCGAGGCCAAGATCAGCCCCATCAGCAGGCTACTGATCGCTTTCACCTTTTCTCCCCTCCCTCCATCGCGCAATCCGGATCAGGTTATAAAAACCGCCGATTGATCCGACCAGCAACCCCACCAAGGTAAGCCACGGCGATGATCCCCATTTTTGATCCAACCAGTGCCCGACAAGCAAGCCCCCCACCACCATCGCCGCCAGCTGGAAGCCGATCGCGCCATAAATGCCCCAGGCGACGATGACGTTGTCATTAGAGGGGGAACGCTTTTTTGGCTGCATCAATCGTCCTCTCGATATCTTGTTCAGAATGCACTGCCGACACGAACGCCGCCTCGAACTGCGACGGCGGCAGATAGATACCACGGTTCAACATCTCGTGAAAGAATTTTGCGAATTTCCGGGTATCCGCGGTGCGGGCCGAATCGGCATCGACAATATTCTTTTCGGCAAAGAAAAGCGTGAACATCGACCCCGCCCGTTCGATCCGGACCGGCACCCCTGCCTCCCGGGCCTCCTCCTCCAGCCCAAGACAAAGCTGTTTGGTCAGGCCGTTCAGTGAGCCATAGGGGCTCTTTTCGCGGAGTCGCCGCAAGGTTGCCAGCCCGGCCGTCATGGCAACCGGATTCCCCGAAAGGGTCCCCGCTTGGTAAACCGGCCCCTCCGGGGCGACCTGCTCCATGATCTCGCGTTTCCCGCCGTACGCCCCGACCGGGAGTCCCCCACCGATGATCTTCCCCAGACAGGTCATGTCGGCCTGGATCCCGTAGAGCTCCTGCACCCCGCCGTACGCGACCCGAAACCCGGTCATCACCTCGTCGAATATCAACAATGCGCCATTCTGCTGACAAAGCTCTTTCAGTTTTTGCAGAAAATCACGCCGCGGCAGGATGACCCCCATGTTGCCGACGATCGGTTCGATTAATACTGCAGCAATTCCTCCCGAAAATTTCTGAAAGTGCCCTTCAACCGAGGCGAGGTCGTTGTAACGGGCAATCAGGGTCTGTGAGACAAACTCCGCGGGCACCCCGGCCGAGTCCGGTTGACCGAGGGTTTGCGCCCCGGACCCTGCCTTCACCAACAAATAGTCGGCGTGGCCGTGATAACAGCCATCAAATTTTACGACCTTCGGTCGATTTGTGTATCCCCGGGCCGCGCGAACTGCCGACATCACCGCCTCAGTGCCGGAGCTGACGAATCGGACCTTCTCGATCGACGGAAAGGCACGGATCACCTCCCCCGCCAATTCCACTTCGAGTTCCGTAGGGGCTCCGTAACTGGTGCCGCTTTTGACCTGTTTTCGAACCGCCCAAACCACCCGGGGATCGGCATGCCCTAAAATCATCGGCCCCCAAGAGCCGATGTAATCAAGGTACTTATTGCCATCGACGTCCCAGAGATAAGCACCCCTAGCCTTTTGGATGAAGAGCGGTGTCCCCCCCACCGCCTTGAAGGCCCGGACCGGGGAGTTGACCCCACCGGGGATCAAGGCAATCGCCTTTTCCCACATTTCCCTTGATCGATCTAAAGGAGACATTGTACCGTTTCCCCCGCCTATGGCAGTCCCGATTGCTCAAGCGTTGCGGGTGGCAACCTACGTCCTCACCCAGAAGTACGTCAAGCGACGAAAGCGTTATCCCCTCGTCCTGATGCTGGAGCCGTTGTTTCGCTGCAATCTGGAGTGCGCCGGTTGCGGCAAGATACAATTCCCCGAGGAAATTCTCAAACAGTCATTGACGCCGGAGCAGTGCTTCAAGGCGGTCGATGAGTGCGGCGCCCCGATGGTCTCGATCCCCGGCGGTGAACCGCTGATCCATCCCCAAATCAAAGAGATTGTTGAGGGTCTGCTGGCTCGGAAAAAATACCTTTATCTCTGCACGAATGCGATCCTGCTCAAAAAGAAGCTCGACCTCTTCACCCCCTCCAAATACCTGACCTTCAGCATCCATATGGATGGGCTCAAAGAGGAGCATGACCACGCGGTTTGTCGGGAAGGAATCTTCGATGTTGCCGTCGATGCGATCCAAGAGGCAAAAAGACGAGGGTTCCGGGTGACGACCAATACGACTCTTTTTGATGGGGTGAATCCGGGACGGGTGCGGGAGATGTTTGATCTCTTGATGAAGCTTGGTGTGGAGGGGATCACCATTTCCCCCGGTTATCAGTACGAGAAAGCGCCCGACCAGGAACATTTTTTGCGGCGGGAAAAAACCAGGGAGCTTTTTTCAAAAATCCTGCGGCGACCTAAAAAAACCTGGGCCTTTAATCACTCCCCGCTTTACTTAAGTTTTTTGCAGGGGAATGAAGATTACGAATGCACCCCTTGGGGGAACCCGACCTATAACCTGTTTGGCTGGCAAAGGCCGTGCTATCTGATGAGCGACGCCGGTTACGCCCAAAATTTCCGGGAGTTGATGGAGGAGACCGAGTGGGAAAAATACGGCACCGGCCGGTACGAGAAATGCGCCAACTGCATGGCTCACTGCGGTTATGAGGCCTCCGCGGTCGATGACACGTTTGGATCGTGGAAAGGTTTTTTCAAGACGGTTAAACTCACCCTGTTCGGCGACCGGGAACGATCGCCGTATCTGAACAAGAAGGATATCCCGTTAAAAAAGGCAGCTTGATGCTACCCCACCCCCTATCCCCTCCCCTTATAAAAGGGAGGGGTAGAAAGTTAGACGGCCTTGCTCCTATCACACCCCCCTCTTTATGTAAGGAGGGGGTTGGGGGGAGGTAGACGCCAACCTTCTCTTCAAATCTCCCAAAACTCTATCAACATCCTCTAAAATCTCTTCATTCTTGTACCGAACCACTCTTATTCCCAACGCCTCAAAATACTCCGTTCTCTCCTCGTCACGTACCCGCTGATTCTCCCC
>CAYYFU010000047.1:2232-3942 GCA_964471095.1 uncultured Pseudomonadota bacterium | reverse complement strand
AACCCTATCATATTCCTCGGCTTCCTTTGTTTGGTGAATTCCACCATCAACCTCGACCACCAATCCCCTTGCCGGACAGAAAAAATCGACAATGAAAGGTCCAATGCCATGCTGTCGTCGAAACTTGATCCCGCCAAACTGCTCTTTGCGGAGCAATGACCAAAGCTTCTTTTCGGCTGGGGTCATCCTGGCCCGAAACTCCTGCCTTAATGGTCTCGTCTCGGGATTGGCGTGCAAAAAGCGTGTCATTTTTTCTACCCCACCCCCTCCCTCCCCTTACAAAAGGGAGGGCTAAAAGTATTGCTCCCCCTTCTTTTGTAAGGAGGGGGGGGGAAGGTAGTAAACAAACGGTTTGCTGTCCACCCCCCTCTTTTGTAAGGAGGGGGGTTAGGGGGAAGGTAGCCGATGATCGCTCTGATTTACGCCCTCAAGCAGGAATTGAGCCCACTCCTCAAGCAGATCATTCGTGAGTCGACGGTTCGATCCGGCAACATCACTCTGATGAAAGGGAGGTTCCGGGGGAAACCACTCATCCTCTGCCACACCGGTATTGGGATGGGAAACGCCAACGAAGGGACCAAACAGTTGTTGGGGCTCTTTCAGCCGACGGTGGTCCTTTCCGCCGGTTGTGCCGGGGGGCTCTTGCCAGGGCTGAACACCGGTTCGGTCATCCTCCCCTCCGAGGTGAGGGCCGAGGCAGGGGATCAGTTTTTTCCGGATCCCACTTTTACCGAACGTTTGACGGATCAATTTAACAAGGAACCGATCCCTTACCGGCGCGGTCCGCTCCTGACCGTTTTTGACCCCCTTTTGAAGAAGGCGGAGAAGGAGGCGGCAGGGCAAAAAGGGTGCCAAGCGGTCGATATGGAGACAGCGGCGATCGCCTCTATCTGTCAGCGGCAAAAGATCCCCTGGGTTTCCCTCCGGGTGATCTTTGATCCCATGGAGGTCGAGCTGCCGGGCAGCCGGCCGCGGGACTTTCTGAACCGGCATATCTTGAAGGTCCCTTCAATTCTTTGGAGAATGAGACAATGCTTCAGGCCGCCTGAGTCTTGTGCTGACCTAACTTCCACTCAATCTGTCGACAGATCCCCCGAAATAGCTGGATATCCCGAGGAGTCACGCCCGCCCGGGCAAAGAGCTGGCGGAGGATTCGCATCGCAATCTCCGGGTTGCCATGGGGGAAAAAGCCGATCTCCCGCAAGGTCTCCTCCAGATGCCGGTACATCGCCTCGACAGAATCGAGTGATGCAAGTCTGATTTTGGAGGCGGGCGCCCGACCTGAGTCACCCGCCTCCATAGAGCGGAGTTCATAAGCCACCACCATCACCGCCTGGGCGAGATTGAGAGAGGGATAGCGGGCGCTGGTCGGGATCGTAATCACCTGATGACAGAGGGAGAGTTCCTGATTGGTCAGCCCCTTTTCTTCCGACCCGAAAAGAATCCCCACCTTTTTTGCAGGCGGAACATGGGTCGTAACATCCGGGAGAGAGATGAAGTTTCTACGATATTTTCCAAAACGCCGGCTGGTTCCATAAAGATATTCCAACCCTCGCACCGCCTCCTTGATCGAACCAACCACGCGCGCCTTTTTCAGCAGATCTTTGGCATGGACCGCCATCTCCTTCGCCTTCGGGTCCAGGGGGGAGGCCTCTGGCGCCACCAAAACCAGTTTGGAAAAACCGATGTTTTTGAGCGCCCGGGCCGCCG
>CAYYFU010000047.1:0-2222 GCA_964471095.1 uncultured Pseudomonadota bacterium | reverse complement strand
AGCGGACGGATCAGGATAAAGGTTATTTCCCGCTTCACCGTTCACCCCTCAGAAATTTTTCCTGTTCGCGGGTTTTTCGCATCTTGAGGAAAAACTCCCGCTCCTCGGGACTGATCTTTCCATCCTGGTTATAGTCGAATCCCTTTTCTCGCCGCCCGATCACCCGGGTCAGGAAATTCCCCTTCATTTTTTTCTCCCTCTTAATCTGAAGTTCATTAAACGATTGGTAATTCTCCTGCACCGTTTCACTCGGCGACGACTCTTCCACTACCTTGGAGGCGTACATCCAGGGCCAAAAGCTGGCGCAAGAGGAGGTGAAAAAAAGCAGCCAGAACCAAGGGAGGAATTTCATTGACTGTGGAGCTGACCGGGATCGAACCGGTGACCTCCTCGTTGCGAACGAGGCGCTCTCCCAGCTGAGCTACAGCCCCAAGTACCTTGCCTTCTACAAAAATGTCACTGAATTGTCGAGGTGAGCTTTGCTAACGCCTCTTTGGCGAGGGTATAGTGAGGATCTCTCTCCAGCGCCTTCTGATACTGCTCCCGGGCCCGAAAGAGTTGGCCCTGCATCTCATAACTTCGTCCTAAATTGTAATGGGGGAAGGAGTAGGTCTCGTAGCGAGAGGCGTGGAGGGCCCTCTCCAGATACGGGACCGCCTCTTCTGCCTTCCCCTGCTCCAGCAGGTAGGCCCCGATATCGTTGTAAGGATTCCCAAAGTCGGGGTCGACCTCAATCGCCCTTTGGCAATGAAGGATCGCCTGATCGTAATCCCCTAAAAAACTGTAGGTCCACCCCATAAAGGTATACGCCTCTGCCGTGGGATAAACCTCGATCGACCGTTTGTAGAGGCGGATCGCCTCCCTGAGGAAACCCATCATCTGGGCCTCATACCCCCGCTCGACGTACTCCATGGCCACTTTCTTCTTGTCTTCAAGTTCCATAATTTATCCGGAAATCAGGCGGAAAAGGAATGCCCGCAACCACAACTGCCGGTGGCATTGGGATTTTGGACGACAAACCCGGAGCCACGAAAATCCTCCATGTAGTCAACCGTCGCCCCTTGCAAATAAGGAAGGCTGACCGGATCAACCACGACGGTGAGCTCTCCAGTGCTGATCACAGAATCATCGTCCCGCTTCTCATCAAACGTAAAACCGTACTGAAAACCGGAACACCCTCCTCCTTGCACATAGACCCGGAAAAATTTCCCCTCGGCCTCTTTGTTGCCGGTCTGAAAGGAACGGACCTTGGCCACCGCCTTTTCCGTAACCATCAGCGGGGTGGCTGTTTGTTGGGTGGCTGTTTGTTGGGTGGCTGTTTGTTGGGTTTCTGTTTGCATACCTGCACTATAATCATCCCGGCCCCCTCTGTCAACCCGGCCGCCTTGAGATTTCGCTCCCATTCCGTTGGCCCAATCCGGTCCATCGCGCTCCCCTGGACCATCCTGGCGAATTCCTTTTCCCCTAATGTCACGCGTGGCTGAAAGGCGGGAAGCGGCGTCACCGGGATCCTTTCATTATAGGGACAGACCTCCTGACAGATGTCGCAACCATAAACATGGTCCCCGACCATTGCCGCCTGCTCGGGGGAAAATTCCCCCCGGTATTCGATGGTCAGATAGGAGATACAGCGGTTGGCATCCAGAACCCCCGGCTCGAGCAGCGCTCCGGTTGGGCAGGCGTCGAGACATTTGGTGCAACTTCCACACTGGTCCAGCACCGGACGGTCCGGCTCCAGTTCCAGCGTCGTCAGGATTTCGCCGAGAAAGAAAAAGGAACCGACGCCGTTGTTGATCAACATTGTGTTCTTGGCGATCCAGCCGAGGCCAGCGCGGGCGGCATAGCTTCGCTCCAGAATAGGGCCGGTATCCACGTAACTGCGGGTTCCCGCCGCCGGCTCAAGGGCGCGAATGAACTCCTCGAGCAGACGGAGTTTCTCGCCGATGACGTTGTGATAGTCCTCCCCCTGCGCGTAGCGGGCAATCGGCGCACCGGGATCATCCGTGTAATAGTTGATCCCGCAACAGATGATGGAACGGACCCCGGGAAGGACTTTCTCTGGATGGCCCCGTTTTTCAGCCCCGCGGGCGAGATACGCCATCGTGCCGGCAAAGCCCCGGTCGAGCCACCGGCGGAAGAAATCGAAGTCCGGCGCCGGATTGGCGGCGGCAATTCCGACCAGCTCGAAACCGAGTTGATGCGCCTTGGCCTTGATTCGCTCT
>CAYYFU010000046.1:6918-9625 GCA_964471095.1 uncultured Pseudomonadota bacterium | reverse complement strand
TCGCCAAGGATTTTTCGGACCCGGCCGGAAGGAAATTCATGAAGCCTCGGGCAATGAGGCCCTGCCCAGAATCCCGGAAATAACCGGTCCAGTCATCTCCGCCCCAGAAGACTCGAATCGTCCCGGTGAAAAACGCCGAGGCGATTTCGTCCCCCAGTTGAACCGCAAGCTTTTGCAAAAGACCGGTTCTTCGGATCCACCGGGTCGTTAACAACTCACCGACTCGGCCGAAGAGAATCGCCGGCAGCAGATAGGCAAAGGTCCCGGCAAGCTTCTTGAGCGGGCCCGAGTGGCCGGCCGGATGGTCGTTTTGAAGGGGGTCACGGAGCTCAACACCGGGGCGGGGGGGAGTCTGGGGGCGGCCATCCAGACCGCGAACCGTGGAATATTCAGGGGTTACATGAAATTCAGCCACACTGAATTATCGGCAGGAGGGGAAAAAGGTTGCTACTGCAGAATATACTTCATCGGGTCGACCGGGACGCCGTCGATGTGGATTTCATAGTGGAGGTGAGGGCCGGTGGAGTGGCCGCTGTTGCCGACCCGGGCGATCTGGGTCCCGCGGGTCACGACATCCCCCTGAGCCACCAGCAGGGAGGAGGCATGGCCATAGTAAGATCGGATTCCGTAGCCATGGTCAACTATGACTGCCCGACCAAGTCCCCCTTTATAACCGGCAAACACCACGACCCCAGCCCCCGGGGAGACAATCGTTGTCCCCCAATGGGAGGCAACATCCAGGCCGGCATGGAAGTCCTGTTCGTTGGTGAGGGGAGATCGACGATAACCAAACTCGCTGGTGACCCAACCCTTGACCGGCCAGATCGACGGTTTAGAGGCGATGTACAAGAGCTTGTTCTGCTGGATCTGGTTCAACTCCTCAACCCGGAGCTCCAGCACCTTGGCGCGGTCCTGAAGAGTGGAGACCTTCTCCCCGACATCTTGCCAATTCAGTGACTCCGCCTGCTGAAGCAGATCGACCTTGCTCCGGACCGCACCGATCCCCTTCCGCAATTCCGGGCGCTCCATACCGACCAAGGTCGCCAGATTATTGGCATACTTTTCCGCTGCGGTCACCGTCGCCTCGAGGCCTTCGAGATCCTTCAGGGTCTTGACACGATCCTCCGCAAACTCCTCATTGATCCGCCGCTCTTTTTCAAACCCAAGGTAGAGGGAACGATAATAAATAAAGCCGGTGACGTTCAAGAGCCCCACGGCTGCCAGCAGCGCAACAACAATGATTCCGGCCCGGATCTGACCGGCTGATAGACGGATCTTGCGGACCTGACGATGGTCCTCAGGAACCAGAAGGAGCGTATACCGATCAGACCGATGAAAGGGGAGTTTGGGGTTCATTTTGGTGAATTAATTTCCCCGGACGGGGAACTTGACTCGTCTTTTATAATTGGGCTTGGGGGGTGTCAAGCGATTTCCGGCTTTGCGGGCAAGCCTACGTCTTCTGGACCTGGGCGAGGATCACCGAGATGTTATCGTCCCCCCCTTTTTTGTTGGCGAGCTCGATCAGCTTTTGCGGAAGTGATTTGACGTTACGACCTTTACCCGCCTGTTTGACGATCTCCGCATTACTGACCATATTGGTGAGGCCGTCCGAGCAAAGCAGGAAGAGATCTCCCTCCTCGAGCTCCCGAACCAGCAGGTCGGTTTCTACCTCATCCTGAAAGCCGACGGAACGGGTGATGATATTGCGCAGACGGTGATTTTTGACCTCGGCCGGCGTAATAAATCCGGCCTGGAGCTGTTCGGTGACGAGGGAGTGATCCGTCGTCAGTTGCTGAATCTCAGGGGTGCGAATCAGATACGCCCGGCTGTCACCCACATTGGCGATGTACCCCTTTTTATCCCGGATCAGGAGCGCAACCACCGTGGTTCCCATCCCGCGCAGGGTCGGGGAACGGGTTGCCTCCCGGAAGATCCGCTGCGAGGCGATCCGAATCGCCTGTTTCAGCTGTTCACCCGGGTCGTAACGTTTTTTTTCTTCTGCGGGGAGCGTCATTTCCGGATCTTCCTGAAATTTTTTCATCACCTCCTGGATCGTTTTGACCGCCATCTGGCTGGCGTACTCCCCGCCCAGATGACCTCCCATCCCATCGGCAACGATCGAGAGACCGAGTTCTTCGTCGACGAGAAAACTGTCCTCGTTTTTTTCCCGTTTTTTACCGACATCGGTCATCCCTTGAACAACGATTTTCACAGTCTCCCCCTGGCCTCCCTGCGTCGGCAGGGCAGGCTTTAAGTCCCACCGATATCGATCGCGGAAATCAGCATCGGTGGGGCCCCAAACGAGTGATAAAAACGGAGTTCTGAACCCACGCGCACCACCTGTTTCAAAAGCTCATGGAGATTCCCGGAAACGGCGACCCCACGAACCGGCGCCTTTTTCCCCTTTTCGATCCAGAAACCGGAGGCCCCGAGGGAAAAATCTCCGGTCACCGGATCGGCGGTATGCACCCCGATCAGATCCAGGATCCAAAAGCCGGCCCCCATCTCGCGACAGAGCTCCTGGGTCGACCCGTTCCCCGGTTGAATAAAAAAATTGGTCGGTCCGACCCGGGGACGTTCTTTATAGACGGAACGAACCCCATTGCCGGTCGGCTCTGCGCCGAGTCGTTCTGCGGAGACCCGGTCCTGAAGAAAGCCGTTTAGTTGTCCTTGAGAAACGATCGCCTTGGTTTTGACCGGCACCCCT
>CAYYFU010000046.1:1498-6908 GCA_964471095.1 uncultured Pseudomonadota bacterium | reverse complement strand
GTCAAACGGGACCGTGCCGTACCCTTCGTTGAGGAGCCCATCATCCATCAACGTCACCTGGGGAGAATAGATATTTTGACCGATCCGGTTTTTCAGCACCGATTTCCCCTTCATGACCTGATCCCCAAAAAAGGAGTGGGCCAACACACTGAGCAGGGAGGCCCCCACGGTGGCATCCAGCACGGCCGGGGCCTTCCGGGTCGAGATCGGTTTGGCCCCCAACAGGGTCACCGCCCGTTCCGCGGCACGACGGGCGACCGAACCGGAATCCAATTTTTCAAAGAAAGGGGAGGACTCGTCCTCCCACGACATCTCCTGTTGACCGTTCTCCTCCGCCACCGCCATCAGCGAAATCTCGCAACGGGTCCTTGCGTAGCTTTGTTCAAAACCACGCGATGTCTTAAGCGTCACTTCCTGCTCCTCTTCTTCATAGCGGACACTCCTCAAGCGACGAATCCTCCGGTCAAACGCCTTTGCCTCCCGCTCCAGTCGACGGGCCAGAGAGGCCTTTTCCTCAAAAGGGCGCCCGGCCAAACTTCGATCCCTGATGCCGGAGACCGGAGGGAGTGCCACCGGTCCCAGGGGAGAAAAGGCGATCTTGTCTTCGACGAGGGCCAAGGTATTATAGGCAAGAGAGACGACCCTTTCAAGAAAAGGTTCTTCAACCACCGAAACGGAGGAAAAACCGACTTTGCCGTCTTGGTACAGCTGGACGGCGACCCCCTGGGAAACCGCCTCTTCGGACGAATCGATCTCCCCCTCTTTTGCCTCCACCACCTGTTGACGGGAACGGATCCAGTAGATCTCAAAATCATCCGGCTTTTTTTTGGCGATCTTCTCTTCCAGAATCTTCAACGGATTCATAGCCTTCCCGTAACATTCCCCCTCAAAAAAGTCTATGGAAACCACAGCGGAAAAGCACTAGGATCCCCGATCGTGGCAGAACTTTTCGAAATCCCGACGGTCTCCACCAAGCAAGGACTGGCTCCGCTGGCCGAACGGATGCGTCCCGAAAATCTGGATCAGATTCTGGGACAAGACGAGATTCTGGGGGTCGATAAACCGCTCCGTCGACAGGTGGAAACGGATCGGCTCCCCTCCTTAATCTTT
The DNA here is from genome assembly GCA_964471095.1 of uncultured Pseudomonadota bacterium. Lineage (GTDB taxonomy): Bacteria > UBA10199 > UBA10199 > JACPAL01 > JACPAL01 > CAYYFU01. The sequence goes on along the minus strand of CAYYFU010000046.1, from coordinate 5,798 downwards.
TGGGGACCCCCCGGCTCCGGGAAAACGACGCTCGCCCGGGTGATCGCCCACCAGACCCACTCCCATTTTCATTCACTCTCGGCAGTCCTCGCGGGGGTGAAGGAACTCAAGGAGATCATCGAGGTCGCCAGACGTTCCCAACGGTTGGAGGGAAAGAAGTCGATCCTCTTTATCGACGAAATCCACCGCTGGAACAAGGCGCAGCAGGACGCCCTGCTCCCTCATATTGAGGACGGGACGATTGTTCTGATCGGGGCGACAACGGAAAATCCCTCTTTTGAGGTGATCGGTCCGTTGCTCTCGCGCTGCAAGGTTAATGTCCTAAACCCGCTTTCGATCGAGGATCTGAAAAAAATCGTCCGGTCTGCCTTGCGGGACGAAACAAGGGGATTCGGAAAACTGGGCCTTCAGGTTGAGGAAAAGGCACTGGAATATATCGCCGAAACCTCGGACGGAGATGCAAGGCGGGCCTTGAATACCCTGGAAATTGCCGCCAATTTGAAAAATCCCCCCACACCCCCCTTTGTCAAAGGGGGGCCAGGGGGGGATTTAATCACCCTCAAAATTGTGGAACAGGCGTTGCAGAAAAAATCTCTCCTCTATGACAAGTCCGGCGAGGAGCATTACAACCTGATCAGTGCCTTCATTAAATCGATGCGCGGCTCCGATCCGGACGCGGCGGTTTATTACCTCGCCCGGATGCTGGAGGCGGGGGAGGAGCCGCTGTTTCTGGCGCGCCGGATGGTGATCTTCGCCTCCGAGGATGTCGGCAACGCCGATCCGCAGGCGATCCAGGTTGCGATCTCGGCGATGCAGGCGTTCGATTTTGTCGGGATGCCGGAGGGGTGGATCCCGCTCGCGCAGGCGGCGACCTATCTCGCCTCCGCCCCCAAGAGCCGGGCGAGCTATGAGGCGTACCAGAAAGCGAAAGAGGATGTCGAGAAGGAGGGGGCATTGCCAACCCCGCTGCCGATCCGCAATGCCCCGACAAAATTAATGAAAGAGTTGGAGTACGGCAAGGGGAGTTGCAAGAAGGGGGAGTTTTTGCCGGAAAAACTGCGGGGGAGGAGATATTATGAGCCTTAAACCGAAGCCGGTCAGGGAGTCGCAGGTCGAGGCGGCCTATATTGTGCAACCGGCGCATATCAATTCGCTCGGTTCCATTTTCGGCGGTCAGGTGATGGCCTGGATCGACATGACCGCCGCGATCTGCGCCCGGCGCCATGCCCGCAAGGTCTGCGTGACCGCCTCGATGGATGCCCTCCACTTTCTGGCCCCGGTTTATTCGGGGGACGTCATTATCCTGAAGGCCTCAATTACATACTCCCCCCAGTCCTCCATGGAGATTGGAGTAAAGGTGGAATCGGAAAATCCGATGACCGGGGAGAAGAAGCATACCGCCTCTGCCTACCTGACCTTTGTGGCGTTGGATGATCGAAAGAAGCCGGTGGTGGTGACGCCGGCCTTGCCGGAAACGCCGGATGAAAGGCGCCGCTTTGAGGAGGCGAAACGAAGGCGGGAACTCCGCCTGCAACACCGCGAAGAACGAAAACAACTCCGCTCGTAAAACTGGCCTTGTCTCCTTTTTTCATTCCGCAGGGAGATGCGTTGCCAGGTCCATGGCGATTCCGGAAAACTCGCGGATGTACTTCATGATTTCGGACAATCGATCCTCGCGAAACGGGCTGAGGCTTCCTTCGACAAAAGAACAGCTTCCGTCCGGGAGGCAGGTGACATCAACAAAACCTGCTCCCCATTCATCACCGACGCGGGCTCCGGCTTCACTGATGAGCGCCGAGCGAGCGAACGAGATGATCGCCTGGGTGAAGTTCCCTTCGGCATCGTAGGCGAACGACATCTCACTCACAAAATGAAGAGCTTCTTCAACTCCTAATTCCTGGAGTTTCATTACCTGATCTCGGTCGAAGTGATATCCAAAATTCGTGTATTCCTCGTCCCCCCCAGCGGGAATCCGGCTCCCTGTGGTCTCGCTCGGGTTGAGACCATGACGCCTGAGATGATCTCCCATCTCATGAAGGCTCTTCCGTGCCGTTGAAAGTTCGCGGGGATCAGACTTAAGATCGAATTGAATTTCTCTGGGGAGATCCCCGGCGGCTGCCGTCACACCGGAACCTTTTGCGACGACCCTTCGATACGCCTTCATGATGCCGGCGTCGATTTGCCGCGATGCAGGTTTCTTTTCCGGATTCGGGGGGGGGGCTCTCACCCCCCCTCTCTCCCCGGCGTCCCAACCCTTCTCCCAGCAGGTAGGCCCCCGCCAGAAAAGCAAGGCCACCCCCAATTCGAATTGCCGCGGCGGCAGGAATGGCCATCAAGGCGATTCCGGACAACCCAAGAGCGGCGCCGATGATTGATTGGGCCCCCGTCTCGCCGGTTGAGTCGGGCTCTGCCTGTCCCTTATTGCCGCCACGGTGATAACCGACCGAAAAGAGGCCGACGCCGAAGGCGGCGACCCCCAGGCCTGCGACTAGGCCCCCGACCGATACCCCCGCAACGCCAGGGATTATCGATGTCTGCTGAGGAACCTGATCCCCTGTGGTGGCTATCCGACCCGCTTGGGATCGGTTTTGAACGGGGCGAAACCCCGGAAGATTGATCGCCATAAGGTGCCGTTATCCCGGCATTATTATTATCGGCAGAAGGGGGGATGGAGTTGCCTGTCGATGTCAATTCAGATTGATCAGTTATTTAGCAACCTTCTTTTTGCCCCTGCCGACGGAGACGGGATGGTCGTCGCCGGACCAATCAGCGGCGGGATGCCTCCCTATTCTATCGCGGCGTTTTAGGCCACGGCGCGCCAGAGCCACTCGCGGACGAAGGTCTGGTATTTGACGCCTGCCCGATGCGCAAGCTTCTTCAGACGCTTCATCAGCTCCGGCTCCAGCCGCAGGGTCACACTTCTTTTCTGCCGGTGTTTGGCCCCCAGCTCCTCAAGAACTTCCTCAACCCCGACAGGCGCAAGATGGTAATCGGCGGCGCTGTGGGTCTCCCAGAACTCCGCCTCTTTTTCAGCGGCAACCATTCGCGGAACCTTGTTCTGCCGTTTCGCTCGTATCATCCTTTGAACCACCGCCTTTCCTTTTCATCCATGTCCCGCGCTGTGAGCACCTTCGCCTGATCCGGCGGTACACCAATAAAAAAGACCGTAAGATATCTGCCGGCCTTGGTGCGACCGAGCGCCAAATAGCGGGATTCGCCATATTGATCCCGCCGATGGGTCCGAAAAATTCTCATTTTCCCCTCAAAGACCTCCTCCACTTCCTCCCACTGAAGGCCGTGTTTAACCTCGATTTTCTCAAGGATCGACCGGCTCGCCGGATAAGGAAAAAGTCGCTTCGTCACAATCTGGAAATGAGGTTACACCCTGGGGAGAAGAATTGCAATACTTTTGTATGATATCTTGTCAATAGCCAGTGAATAACGCCGCCGCTACCGCTGCTGATTTTTTTCAAAAATAGTACGCAACCTTCCTTTTCGCCCACCGATAGAAGGGGCAAATACGCTCTTTGGGGTGCCATTGGGGCTTAAAACAGGAAGGCGGTGCGAATCCGCCGCGACCCCCGTCACTGTGATGGCGTAAGGGTCCTCCCGCGAGTCACTGTCCCGAGCTTGTCGAGGGATGGGAAGGCAAGGGAGGGCCCCCGGTGCCTAAGTCAGGAGACTGACCCTGAAGAGAAATCAATCATCTCCCCCTTTCGGGAGGAAAGGAGAAGTACCATGTCTTATATCACAGCAGCCACCAAGGCAGTCACCGCAGGTCTGGTCCTCTGGGCCGCCTGTAGCCAGTCAGAAAGCAATCCAGAAGTAGACGGGTCGGAACCAGGGGATGGAGGAGGGACAGGACCGGACCTCGGCCAAGATGCCGTTTCACCCGATATGACCCCACCGCTTCCGGCACGTTGCGGGATCGTCTTCACCGATTTCGCAGCCCCAGCAACCCTGCAATTCGGCGATCCAGCCGACGGCTTCAGCCTTCTGCCAGAGATGTTCTCGCTTAATTCCGACGCCATTATCCGGTGGACCCATGGTGGCTATCTGGCGGTCAATCGAATCTTGGGGGATTCCTGGCAGGCGGTCGATCCCTGGGCCGGTTCCATCTCGGATTATTTCGGCACCGGTGCAGGAACCAATCCTCAGGGAATCGCGGTCAGTGAGGAGGGGACAACCTTTGTTCCCCTGTATGACGTATCACGAGAGGGACATCATCTTGTCTGGTTCGATCCGGGTGCCACCACGGTCAGTGGCGGTCTGAATCTGGAACCCTACACCGATGACGACG
>CAYYFU010000046.1:0-1488 GCA_964471095.1 uncultured Pseudomonadota bacterium | reverse complement strand
ATGCCACGGGCCGCCGGGGCGGTCCTGGACGGGTACCTCTTTGTTTACCTGCAGGATCTCGATACCTTTAAGGTGACAACAGCAGGGACGCTCGTCGTGATCGATCCCAAGACCAAGCAGGTCGTGACCAGCATCCAGCTTCAGGGCCAAAATCCGGGGGCGAGCAAGACCCGAGGGTTACCCCCGATGGTCTGTTCTTCCGAACGTCACCAAATCTTCATCTCCCACCAGGGAAACTACGCCATGGGCGGTGAGGGCGGAGGGGTTGAGGTCGTTGACACCCAAAACCTGCTCACGGAAAGGCTCCAGATCACCGCTGCCGAGTTGGGGGGTGGGGCTGGCGCCCTCGCGGTTGGGGAAGAGACCGGTTATGTCGTCAACCTGGCCAGCTTCCCTTCGACGATCCACTCGTTCGATCTTGGCAACATGGAGCTGGGTGGCATTTTCTTTACCGCGAACGGTTTCCCGAACGAGATCGTTCTGGACAGAATGGGGAGGCTGGTGGTGCCGGATGGAAACGCGGTCGTTGTCTTGGATGAAGCGGGTAATCAACTCTTCCGCTCACCGGAAGGACCGACACCGGTCTTCTCGATCGCTTGTAATTGAACGCTGAAATCAGTCAAGGCAAGGGCGACCTCGCAAAACGGGGTCGCCTTTGTTTTAAAAAAACGACCCGATCGCGAAATTGAAGACGACCGAGTCTTCACCCGGTTGTTTTTTGATCGGGATCCCCCATTCAAACCGCAACGGGCCGATCGGCGAGTTCCAGCGGAGCCCAAAGCCGTAGTTGGAGCGGAGGCTGTTGAATGTGATATTTTCATCCTCGGCAAACGCCTGACCGGTATCGACAAAGGTGACCCCCTTGAACCCGGCCGGATTATAAATCGGGAGCTCCAGCTCGAAATTCATCTGCAGCATCTTGTTGCCGCCAAACACAAATTCGTTGTCGCCACCCGACGGGGTCGTTGGGATCTGAACCGAGGGGCCGATTGAGCGGAGCGTGTAACCGCGCAGGGAATTGATCCCCCCCAAGAAGAACCTTTCAAAGAGAGGAACCGGGAGGCTGTTGAGGCTCGCGATATTCGAAACCGTCAGGTTAAATTTCCCGACAAACCAGTTTTTGATGAACGGCTGGTAGTAGCGGAAATTTTCCACCGCGCGGAAAAATTGGCTATCCCCTCCCAGTCCGGCAAACTCGGTGGAGGTGCTGTGGTACATCCCCTTGGAGGGGAACAGCCGGTTGTTCCGCGTGTCCCGCTCCAGAGTGAGTGTCCCGCTGGAGGTGAGTCCCGAAAGATTGCGGGAGAAATTGGCCGGGACCGTCGTCCGAAAATCCCCGACATCGACATCCTCCAGTTGGTACATGAACCGGAAAGTGGAATAATCAAAGACCCGACGCCCCAAGGTCATCGTCCCCCCGAACGACCGACGATCAAAATCGTTAAAGACGTTGACGGTCTTAAATCCGGAAACCCCAAGAATCCAGTT
>CAYYFU010000045.1:4146-9839 GCA_964471095.1 uncultured Pseudomonadota bacterium | reverse complement strand
AGGCGTTGTCGCAGTTGCGCCGGCAGTCGGTGTTGGAAAAGTCGGGCCGTTCGTATGCCGTTTCGGGGGATTGGTTGCATACGGCGTCGGGTTTTTTGGACGAGGTGGGGGATATGAGCCTGCGGCTCCAGGTAAAGGTGTTGCGGGTGTTGCAGGACCGCCGGTTTGAGCCGGTCGGCTCCACCAAGACGCGCGAGGTCGATGTCCGGATTATCACGGCGACCAATACGGATTTGGCCCGGGCGGTGCAGGAGGGGCGTTTTCGGGAAGATCTCTTCTATCGTTTGAACGTCATTCCCGTGACCTTGCCCCCGTTGCGTGACCGGAAAGAGGATATCCCTCCCTTGGCAAAGCATTTTTTGAAGAAATCGAATCAGGAAAACGGCCGGTCGGTCAGCGGTTTTCATCGGGATGTGGTGAATTATTTTCTGCAACACCGCTGGCCGGGCAATATCCGGGAACTGGAGAATCTGATTGAGCGCCTTGTGGTTTTGAAAGGAAGCGGGGAGGTCCAGATGGAGGATCTTCCCCCCTCCCTGTTTCCGGAACAGGGCCCGGAGCGTTTGTTTGAGGCGATGACACTGCCGGAAAAGGGGGTTTCGCTGAAAGACCTGACCAGTGAATTTGAAGAAATTCTGATCCGCAAGGCGCTGGAAAAGAGTCAGGGAAACAAAAACAAGGCGGCGGCCTTGCTTCAGCTGAATCGAACGACGCTCTTGGAAAAAATCAAGAAACGAGGGATCGAGGAAACTCCCTGAATCGATGACGGACGGGATGAGTCAATTATTGCTCGTGGATGATGAGGAGTCGCTGATCCGCGCCTTTGAGAAGATGGCGCGGCATTATCAATTTGAATTGAGTGTGGCGCGCAGCGGCGTGGAGGCGCTGGAAAAACTCGGCGCCCGCCCGGTTGACGTCGCGCTGTTGGATCTGAATGTCTCCGGACTTTCCGGGTTGCAGATCTTGGAATATATCAAAAAAAACGAGCTGGAGACCGAGGCGATTATTATTACCGCGGGAGGTTCCGTCGAGACGGCGGTCTCTGCCCTGAAGATGGGGGCTTATGATTACCTGGTCAAGCCGTTTGAAGACCTGGACCGGGTTGCCTCGCTGATCCAGAAGGCCTCGGAAAAGGCGCATCTCGTTCGTCGGCTGAAAAAATTCGAAAACCGGGAGTCAAGCGAAGAGATGTTCGCCAATCTGGTCGGCCGCAGCCCCAAGATGCGGGAGGTGTACAAGTTGGTCGAGAGCATCGCCCCCAGTGATTCGTCGGTGCTGATTTTGGGGGAGAGCGGGACGGGAAAAGAGCTGGTTGCCCGGGCCCTGCATACGAGGGGGCTCCGTCAGGGGAAGCCGTTTGTCGTCGTCAACTGTTCGGCCCTGCCGGAGACATTGCTGGAAAGCGAGCTCTTCGGACATGTCCGCGGGTCCTTTACCGGGGCGATTGCGGATAAAAAGGGGCTCTTTGAAGAGGCGGATGGCGGGAGCATTTTTTTAGACGAGATCGGTGAAATCCCGCCGTCCGTCCAGGTCAAACTGCTGAGGATCCTCCAGGATGGCGAGATCCGCAGGGTAGGTGGCGCGGAAACGAATCATGTCGACGTGCGGGTGATCTCGGCAACGAACAAGGACCTCTATCAAATGGTTCGCAAGGGGGGATTTCGGGAGGATCTTTTTTATCGCTTGAACGTCATGACCCTTCATCTCCCCCCCCTCCGGGAGAAAAAAGAGGATATCCCGCTGTTGGCCCATTATTTCATGCAACGACACGGAGAAAAGAGCGGAAAGAAGGTGAACCGGATCTCGCTGGATGCCCTTCAGTCGCTCCAGGAATACAGCTGGCCCGGGAATGTGCGAGAGTTGGAGAATGTTTTGGAACGGGCCCTCGTTTTGGCCGAGGGGGATCTGATCACGGCCCGTGAACTCCCCCCCAAAATTCTCGGAGAAGTCTTTTATTCACCGGATCACCCGATCGAAGAGGATCTGACCCGTCTTCCGTATCACAAGGCGAAAGACCGAACCTTGGAGCTTTTTAACCGATCGTATATTTGCAATTTGCTCCGACAAACGGATGGAAACCTTTCGATCGCATCCTCCAAGGCCGGGATGGATCGAAGCAATTTTAAGAAAATTATCAAGAAATGTAATATCAATGTGAGGGAGTTCCGGAAAACAAGGGGGCATTGAAATGGGGAAAATCCTGCTGGTGGGGTTTCGGGAAAAGACAGACAAAAAGTTTCTCTCCTTTTTAGGCAAAGAAGGGTGGGACGGGGAGGAAGTCTCTCCCTCGGAGTTGCTGGGCTCCAAGCCGTTGCCGAAGGCCGAGGTGGCGATTTTTTTCTTTGGCCGGGACGGATATGAAGGGGGGATTCAGGCGTTGAAAAGGCTCAAAGGGGGACCCGAGGAGATGCCGGTGATCTGTGTCACCCGTCAACTGGGGATCGATCAGGCGGTGGAGACGATGAAGGCGGGGGCGTTTGATTACTTCCAGTCTCCGCCGGAGCTGGCAAAAATCCTCTTCTCCCTGCAGCATGCCGCTCAAAACACCCTCCTCAAAAGAAAATTGCGGGTCCTGGAGACCCAAGTGGGATGGGAAGGAAGATTTGACGATATCATCGGTGTCTCTTCGCAGATGCAGGAGATCTTTCAGATGATTCAAACGGTGGCCAAGAGCAATGCGACCGTCTTGATCCTGGGGTCGAGCGGGACCGGCAAGGAACTGGTGGCCCACGCGATCCATAAGCATTCGGATCGATTCAAAAACAAGTTTATCGATATCAATTGCGCGGCGATTCCGAAGGAATTGTTGGAGAATGAATTGTTCGGTCATGAGCGGGGGGCGTATACCGGAGCGGATCGGCAATATATCGGGAGCTGCGAGCGGGCCAACGGCGGGACGTTGTTCCTGGATGAAGTGAGCGAAATGGACCCTTCCCTTCAGGTCAAGCTGCTGCGTGTCTTGCAGGAAAGAAATTTTACCCGGGTGGGTGGAAGTCAGATGGTGGAGGTCGACATCCGGGTGATTGCCGCGTCCAACAAGGATCTCCGGGCCGAAGTAGAGCACGGGGGGTTTCGGGAAGATCTTTTTTATCGCTTGAACGTCGTTCCGATCCATCTGCCGGCCTTGAAAGAGAGGCGGGAGGATGTTCCGGTCCTGGCCCAGTATTTTCTGGAAAAATTTTCCAAGGAGAATCGAAAAAACTTTAAGGGGTTTGCCTCGGACGCGATGGAACTTCTGGTCAACTACGACTGGCCCGGCAATGTTCGTGAATTGGAGAATAATGTGGAGAGGGTGGTCGTGTTGCATGAGGATACGCGGGTCAAACCGGCGCATCTGCCGCGGTTTATCCTGAATGCGGAGCGAAAAACGGATCCGGAGTTTGTCTCTTGGGATGCGGAAGGATTTCAGAAAATTCTCCCGCTGGATCAGGTGGAACAATATGCGATCGAAGCGGCGATTGAACGCTGCCGGGGGGATGTCGTCTCAGCGGCCCGCAAATTGGGGATCGGCCAGGCGACCCTGTATCGGAAAATCAAGCGTTACGGCATCAAGGTGGCGTAAGGAAAATGCCGGTCCCAAGTGACTCCTACGAATCATTTGTCTCGCATCTGGCCGATCGCGAGTATTTTGGCCAAAAACTCGGATTGGAGAGGATTCAGGAAATTCTCAACCGACTGGGGAATCCGGAACGAAAATTTCCCTCCATTCATATCGCCGGGACCAACGGCAAGGGGTCGACCGCCGCAATGATCGCGACGATCCTCGCGGAGGCGGGGTGTCGGGTCGGGCTCTACACCTCGCCGCACCTGGTCGATTTTTGTGAGAGGATCCAGGTCATAACTCACCCCCCGGCCCCCTCTCTTACATCAAGAGAGGGGGAGAAGGGGAATCCCCCTCTTAGTGTAAGAGGGGGATACGGGACATCTTTCATATCCAGGGAGGGGGCGTTATCTTGTGCTCGTATCATTCGTGAGATTGAGAATCCTGCCGACCCCCTGACCTTCTTTGAATTAGCTACCGCCATCGGGTTTCTCCACTTCACCGAGGAAAAAGTAGAAATCGCTGTCGTTGAGGTCGGCCTCGGCGGCCGTCTCGATGCCACCAACGTCATCACCCCGCTCATCTCGGTCATCACCACGGTCGGGATGGATCATACGCAGTACCTGGGGGACTCGATCGAGAAGATCGCCTTTGAGAAGGCGGGGATTATCAAATCGGGTTTGCGGGTGATTACCGGGGCCTTGCCCCAAGAGGCGATGGCGGTTGTCTTGCGGAGAGCTGCCTTGATGAAGGCCCCGCTTCGGGTTGCCCGCCCCTCGGATTTTCCGAACGATCTCAGGATCGGTCTTGCGGGAAGGCATCAACGAGGCAATGCGGCGATCGCCCTGGCGGTCATCGATGAGCTCCAACGGAAGGGGGGATTCAAAATCAGCGAGGAGGCGGTCCGTTCCGGACTTGCCAATGTCCGCTGGCCGGGACGATTGGAGACGGTTCAGGAAGAGCCGTGGATTCTCTTGGATGGCGCCCACAACCCGCAGGCGATGGCGGCGGTTCGGCAGTTTCTGGAGCCACGGCTGAACGGCCGTAAACTAAAGGTGCTGTTCGGGGCGATGGCCGACAAGGATCTCTCCGGCCTCTTGTCCGAGATCGTCCCGATCGCCGATCAGTTTATCTTTGTTGCCCCCCCTATGAAGCGCGCCGCCTCTCCCGAACAACTGCTGTCATTGGCCGAGGCGCTTGGTCTGAAGGGGGCTGTTGGAGAAGGGCGTGTCGCCGAGACGCTTGGCTCGGTGAAGAATCGCTTGGACCGGAACGACGTCCTGCTGGTCACCGGCTCGCTGTTTGTGGTAGGGGAGGCAAGAAAAAAGATTCAATTAGGCAAATAAATTTAGTCCGCCCTCGGCGGTGGAATTTCCGTCCGTCAGTCTCCAGGCCAGGGTTGAAAGACTGATCAATAAGGCGCAGGCAAGTGCCCCACCGACCAGCAAGTACCGCATCCTCCCTTGGCCTTTCGTCGCGATTGCCAAATCCGCCCCTCCAAAACGGATATCTTGAACGACGCCCGATTTTGCGAGGCGCATCTTTATTTCAGATCGGAATCTTGCCGGCTCGCGGGCACCAAAAGTGAGGGGTGAGATCAAAGTTGTCCGTGAGGCGGTAAGTATCATGGAGATCGTATCCAAGGGTGGCAGTCGACCAACGAGTGACCAGGAGCTTGGCACCTTTATGGATGACGATCCGGCGGAAAGGGAGACTATGTGGTGCGCCATCGTCCATCCTCGTGGAAAGCCAGCAAGGGGGATGAGGCCCCAACGAGGGAGGCTCCACTGGCAACAGCAGCCAGCGAAAATGATGCGTATCATGCCGAAATACTTCAGATATTCTGAATTCCATGGCCACGTGCGTCCCTCCAAATGACTGGCATCTCTAGTCCCTCGCTTCTTTCTTGCCTCCCTTATCGTTTGCCCGCCGGAGAAGTTGCTTGTCATTTTTGACCAATCTGCTGTATGCTGTATACAGCAGTCAGGGAGGTGTTATGGCCCATCGGACGCAGCTGTATCTGGACGATAGTCAGTACCACTATGTGAAGGATCTTGCCCGGTCGGAGGGGAAGTCGATCGCCCAGATCATTCGGGACTGGATTGAAGAGAAAAAAAAGAAGCGGTTGGCAAAGAAATATGCCGACGACCCT
>CAYYFU010000045.1:3772-4136 GCA_964471095.1 uncultured Pseudomonadota bacterium | reverse complement strand
TTTTATCAAGGCGCGAGGGATCTTTAAGAGCGGCCGTCCGGATATGGCGGAGAACTTCGACGACTACCTCTATGGGGGGAAGAAGTAGTGCGCGAGTTTTTCACCGATTCCAGCGCCCTCTTTGCATGGTGGGACCAGGACACCGAGGCAGGGAAGCAGATCTCCTCGCTGATCGTGGGGGGGCAAATCCCCCTGGTGACGACCAATTTTGTCTTTGCGGAAACGGTTTCACTTGTCACCAAGCGGCTGGGCAAGCACCAAGGGGTTAAAATCGGGGAAACGATCGTGGACAGTTCAGTCATTCAGTTGAGCTACCTCGACGAGAAAACCCAGAAAGAGGCGTGGCAACTTTATAAAAAATATC
>CAYYFU010000045.1:3490-3762 GCA_964471095.1 uncultured Pseudomonadota bacterium | reverse complement strand
TCATTGATGCGACGAGCTTCGTGGTTTGCAGGCAACGCGGGATCAGCGAGGTCCTGACCCTCGACCGCCATTTTGCCCAAATGGGATTCAAGGTTTATCCGTGAACCCCTCTCTCTTAATCCTCTGCCTGTTCCCTCTGATTCTCAACGCCGCCCCGGCGGACGACGGCAAGGCGGTCATTACCCGGATGATCGGCAAGTTGCGGGCGCAGGCGAATGTCGCCGAGTACGAAATGACGGTCCGGCGCCCCGCCTGGACCCGCACGATCCGGC
>CAYYFU010000045.1:0-3480 GCA_964471095.1 uncultured Pseudomonadota bacterium | reverse complement strand
CGATGAAGGTCTGGGACAACCGGGCGGAGAAGAAAGTCTTCGTCCGGATCCTCGAGCCGGCGAAAGACGCCGGAACCGGTTTCTTGAGGATCGGCTACAACCTCTGGAGTTATCTCCCGAAGGTCGAGAAGGTGATGAAGATCCCCCCCTCGATGATGCTCCAGCCCTGGATGGGGTCCGATTTTTCGAACGACGACCTCGTCAAGGAATCGAGCTACATTGACGATTACGACCACCAGATCACCGGGACCGAGACGCGGGACAGCGAAAAAATTCTCAAGATCGAGCTCGTGCCACACCCGCAGGCCCCGGTCGTTTGGGGGAAGGTGATCTGGTGGGTCCGGGTGAAGGACGACCTGCCGGTCCAACAGCATTTTCTGGACGAGCGGGGACGGCTGATCAAGGATCTGACCTTTTACGAGTTCAAAATCATGGATGGGGTGATGCACCCGACGTTATGGGAGATGAAGAACGTGCTGAAAGAGGGGCAGAAGACGACGATCCGGCTCCACTCGGTTGACTTCGACCCGGTCCCGCCGATTCCGGACAAGATCTTCACCGAAGAGAACTTGAGGTCCTGAACTCCTTCAGAAGATAGTGCCCGTCGAAATTGAAGGCCGGAATGAGATTCAGCAGGAAGAGCAGATAAGAGCCGCCGGCGAAGAGCCGCAACACGCCTTGAATTGAAGGGGAATCGAAGAACGGAAACAGCAGAGAGACGATGCCACCTAGAATCAGATGGGTGTAGGGCCCGGCCCAGTGGACGGCGATCCTCTGCCGGCGTGGCGCCAGCCAGATATCGGAGGTATCGACAAACAGGATCGGGCTGATCCAGTTCCAGCCGATCCCCAGACCCAGCACCTTCCGTCCGAATGCCTTGGTGGCAAAGGCGTGCCCCGCTTCATGGAGGGCGGCCGAAAAAATCAAGGCGATCACGACCATGCCCCAGCCGAGCATGTCGGACTCCTCGATGGCGACATGCAGAGAGGATTGCGAGAGAGAAATGACGAATCCGGTCACTCCCCCCAGAGAAATCAGGGCGAGAAGGATCTGGGCGGTTGTATTAAAGAGGTGGCGGATTGCCCGCTGGTAAAGAATGGACAGCTTTTCGTCAACATCCCGGATCATCCACCGCCACTCCATGATTTGGATCAAGCACCCAATCGCTTTTTTCCAACCGGCGGCGGCCAGCAGAAAGCGGGCCCGCGTCGATTGCCCCTCGACAAATCCGGCGGTGACCAGTCCCGAAATTGTTTCGGCAATGACATAAGGGGCGAATTGCTTGAATTGTTCCAGATAGAGGAGGGTCAGGTCCTTGAGGTGGAGACGGCCGTCCAGCCGTTTCCACAGAAACAGCCCTTCGGGGGAGAGGCGATAGTAGGTTCCACGGGAAGGGTCTTTGAGTACGGTGATGTCAATCCCTTCTTCGGATGTCAGTGGATGCTCCTCGATCCCCGCTTTGCGTTTCGGACGATCCCGGAGCGCCATCAGTTCAAAAATCTGATGACTCAATTGGCGATTTACACCGAGGACTTGAAGAAAGTCTTCCCGTTTCAATTCGAGGAGTTCGGTAGGTTCCACCGCACGCACGGTCGCGTTTCTGGGGGATTCAGTTAGCAGGGAGGTCTCACCAAACAGGGTGCCGGGTCCGAGACTTGCGACTGTCTTTTCACCCCGTCCTTCTTTTTGCAGGATCTCCACCTGACCGGAACGGATCAGATAGCAGGACTTCCCCTGTTCCCCTTCGCGAACGATGAGGGAACCCCTAGCGGCGGAGACTGGCACCAATTTTTCGGCAAGTTTCCGCAACTGTTCCGGCTCAATGGCGCCGAAGGGGCTCGCCGACTTAAGGAATTCAATAACGTCCACGCCGTCTTGCTTACATCCCCTTGCTGATCTTGGCCTGAAGCTCGCTGTCCGAGAGTTTCCAGTCAATCTGCTTGAGCGCCGCCAGCTCCCCGGCAGTCAATTGGACCCCTGCCTTTTTGACGGCCCCCTCCGGATCCCTCCGAAGCTCATTTTTGAAACCAGGGTCGTTGATCCACCTGTCGATCAGTTTCCCGACCTGTTCGTAGCTCATAAGATTCTCCTTTCTTCTTAGACAAATAATTTCGATGCAATCGATTTCAGCTGTTCATCAGATTGGCTCCAGTTAATCTTTTTGAGCGCCGCCAATTCTTCGCTACTCAACTGGGCCCCTGCCTTTTTGACAGCCGCTTCGGGGTCATTCCGAAGTTCATTTCGGAAGTTTGAGTCATTAACCCACCTGTCGATCAGTTTCCCGACCTGTTCGTAGCTCATGATTGTCCCCCTCCTTTTTAAACAGTGAGACGCCATTTATATAGGAAATCATCCTTTCTCGATAGGGTTTTTTTGGATTTGCCGAAACGAGACTCTTTCTTGCCCGCTCGCAATAGAGCTCGATGATAAAGGCGGTCAGACGGGCGATCCCCTTCGAATAGAGGAGGGTTCGGGCCTTTGCGAGGGGCCCCGACAGGATTTCCCGTTCCGCCTCGGTGCATTTCTCAAGGTAAAGGGCGATCGGAAGGGTCCGGGTACCGTTCCGCAAATCACGGCTGATCGGGGCCTGAAACGGGTCAGGGAAGTCGGTGGCGAGCTGGGCCGCACTCCCAAGGTTCCGTCCCATTTCTTCATAGGCATTGATCTCGTCTTTGGTCCCCCCGGCGAAGAGGGCGGCGATCGAGGCGAGGGTCGCGACCCCACTGCTCTTTTTGCAGACCGAATCTTCGACCTCCTGCGGATCGACCGCCGGTTTTCCGGTCATCTCAAGTTCCTTTTGCTGTCCGGCGGCGATCTCCAGGAGCCCATTCGCGAACCTCCGCTGGATCTCGGTCCGGATGGATTCGGAGGCCTGAAGGTTTGCAATCAACGCCTGCGGGAGCGCTGACAGGAAGAGCGAGGAGCCAAGCTGGAGCTCCCATCGGTGGTGATCGGGCCAATGGGCCGCGGCATCGCCATCGGTGATGTCATCAATAATATCCAGCCCCAGAAAGAGGTACTTCCCCAAGTCGGCAAGGGGAAGCGCCGCATCCTCGCGGCCGGTGACGCCGCCGAATACGAGGAGGGGAATGTCTACATAGGGAGAGCTTTCCCCCGCCGGAAAGCGGTCGAGGAGCGAATCGAGAAGCGAGGCGGCTCGTGACATAAGTAAAGAGTTATGGTACCAAAATATGCAACGAACGGAAGGAAAAGTTGGATGGGAAACCAGATCGTTTTGGAAGGGGTTGGGAAGGTCTATCAGACTGACGGGTTGGCGGTGGAGGCCCTGCGCGGCATCAACCTCTCCTTTGACACCGGGGAGTTTGCGGTCCTGGCCGGCCCTTCGGGCTCCGGCAAATCAACACTCCTCCATCTGATCGGCGCGCTCGATCGGCCGACCGCAGGGAGCATCAAGGTGGCGGCGCAGGAGCTGTCACAACTCAATCGGAAAGAGCTGTCGGATTTCCGGCTCCGCAAGGT
>CAYYFU010000044.1:6434-9912 GCA_964471095.1 uncultured Pseudomonadota bacterium | reverse complement strand
GATTGTCCGGAGGAGGCCTCCGACGCGGATGACTGTCAGGACCCGGAGGTTGATCTGGCCGATTTCGAGGGGGCGATCTTTCATGAGGTCGGGCATTTTCTGGGGCTTGACCATGCCCAGGTGAATCTTGCCTCCGCGACCAAGGCGCTCCAGGGAGACCTGTCGGAATTGGACGCGATCCCGACGATGCTGCCGCTCCTCATTGATGGGGAGGCTCAGCGAAGCCCGCATTTTGATGATATCATTTCGATCGCCTCGCTTTATCCGGCCCCGGCCTTCAGTGCCAATTTTTGCGTGATCGAGGGGACTGTTTTTCAGGCGGATGGCGCGACCGAACTCCAAGGGGTGAATGTGGTGGCCCGAAATTCCTCCAACCCGCTCCAGGAGTCGACCAGTTTTGTCTCGGGCCAGCTGTTTGTCGGTGTGGAGACCGCCTGCGAGGTGGAGGCGGGAGGTTTTTTCATCCGGGGACTGACCCCCGGGTCCGATTATACGCTGGGGATCGAAAGGATCAGCCGGGCCTTTACCGGGGGGTCATCGATCGAGCCGTGCGATCCCCCCCAGACCGGATTTGCGGAGGAAACGATCCCCGGGACCTTCCGTTGCTCAACCGGGGGGGAAACGATTACCGTCGGGACGGTCAGTTCCACGGATATTGTGACCACCAAGAATGCCGCCACCCCGACTTCCTCGAGTGGCGGATGCAGCCTTCTTCCGCTGCAGTTTGATTCCGTTAGAAAAAGTGTTCTGAACTCTGCATCCCGCTCAGGCAGGAGTCGTCGCTGAAATCAATCCAGTCGTCCACGGAGGTGTCGTTATAGACTGTCCGGTACGCTGACTCCCCCTTGAGTTGAACCTGAATCTTCAGCTCGGCGAGATACCAGCCGTCGAAGCCTGTAAATGAATCCCCTATCAGACCGCCCCAGAATGACAATTCACAGTCATCGCCACTGCCCACGGGATAGACACCTGCGAAATGGAAATCTTCCGGATAATAGAAATTCTCCATAGAGTCGGTGGTATATGGGTGCGGAGTGACACCCTCCTGATCCGCCAAGAAGTTAATCGAGTCGAGATCGCCGGCATTCAGGGTGAGCGGACCGCTGTCGTCAAAAAAGGCGTGAATATAACCTGCGTCCCAGAGTTCAAGCGATCTTAATGGAAGATCGGAATCAGGGGCTTCATGGCCGATCACCAACACGAATTCGGAGTCTGTTCAGGCATCCTCAATCGTCCCGGTCTTGAACCGGACCTTGATATTTGCAACAGGTTTCATGCATTGAGGCGAGCCGTCAGCGTGGAGATCGCCCGATGGGACCCAGAAGTCACCCTCATCACAAACACACTGAAACTCTGCCAGGCTCGCCCCTTCAAGCGTCTGTCCTTCGTGACTGCATTCGGGAATACAATAGTGCTCCGAACGGCCCGCGCCGAAATTCCAGGAGGGGACTTCGGCCTTTCCCGCGGGGCATTTGCAGGCACCTTCGGTCCAGGTCCCGCCTCTGTCTTGACACTGCTCAACCGTCACGAGGGCCTCCACGAACGCCTTTAAGTAATCAGATGTAGCCCGTAAGCGGTCAGCGATTGATCGCTGAGCCTTATCATAATCGTAGGCATTCAGGCCTGCCGAGGCGAGGAGCAGTATCGTTGTGACCGGGATCAGGATGGTTCTTTTGTTCATGATGGGATACCTCTTCCCGGGAAGAGCTGCAAGACAGAGGCCAGGCAAGACGGGCATAAAAAGAGGGCGGCCGGTGCCTTGGCTGGAGACTCCAAGCCCGCTGTCGGGGTGTTCATCCCTGGGTTCCGGCCACTATTTCTTTGACTTTCAGGGACCCCCATCTATAATTTTTTTCCGATGCGGGGCACCCGGGGCGATAGATCCAATCATGCCAGCGAACTGGTCGGTCTTTTTTACCTGGCGACCGCGGTTTTTTTGCTCCTCTGTCTCATCTCATTTGACGAGTTCGATCCCTCTTTCAACGCCTATGCCCCCGGCCGGGAGGTGGAGAATCTCGGTGGATTGATCGGTTCCTATCTCTCCGATCTCCTGCTGAATCTTGTCGGCACCAGCGCCTATCTCGTTCCCCTGCTGTTCTTGCTGGCGGCGGTCCGGAGGTTTGTCAGGCGTGAACCGGTCGAGACCGGCTCAAAATTATACCGTCGGCTCGGTGTGGCGCTGCTCGCCACCGTTTTTTTTGCCACCTTGGCCCATTTACAACTTCCCTCCATCGGTCTCCGTCCGATCGATGCGGGGGGGGTCGTCGGCTGGGTCGGGGCCCGGTTGCTGGTAGAATCGGTCGGTCTGACCGGGACCTATCTTCTGTGTGGGGTCGGACTGTTGGTCTGTCTGGTGTTGATCGCCGAGGTCTCTCTCTCCCGATTGGGTCAGCTCCTCTTGGTTCTCGTCCGGGCACTCTCTGCCCAAATGGTTGCCTTGACGAGGGTCCAGTGGAGTCGAGCCAAGCGACGAATGGTCGATGGTCTCCGCACGTTGATGGCCCGTTGGAAGGAGAAGAGGAGGGAGCCGGTGATTGAGGTTGCGATTCCACCCAAACCGGTAGAGCCTCCCATGGCAATGAAACAGGTCCTGGAGGAGGTCCTGCCGGGGCCGAAAATTCTCCCGCGTGTCGACTTGAAGGAAAAGAAGCGGGAGCAGTTGGATTTGATTCCCCAAACGACCTCGGCAGAATTCCACCTCCCCCCGTTGACGTTCCTGGAGTCGGAGTCGCAGGAAACACCGAAGCTGGACGAAGAGACGCTCCGGATGAACTCCAAGCTGTTGGAGAAGAAGCTGATGGATTACGGGGTCGAAGGGAAGATCACGGCGATCCATCCCGGTCCGATCATCACGATGTATGAATTCGAGCCGGCCTCGGGGGTGAAGGTCAACAAGATCGTCAATCTCGAGGATGACCTTGCCTTGACGATGGGGGGAAAGTCGGTCCGGATTATCGCCCCACTCCCGGGGAAGGCGGCGGTCGGGATTGAAATTCCGAATAACGACCGGGAGACGGTCTGGTTGAAGGATATCATCGGACACCCCAAATTCCAAAAATCGGATTCCAAGTTGACCCTCGCCTTGGGCAAGGACACGGAAGGGATCCCGTTTGTCGCCGACTTGGCGAAGATGCCTCACCTGCTGGTGGCCGGCGCAACCGGCTCCGGCAAATCGGTCTCGGTCAACTCGATGATCCTCTCCCTCCTCTATAAGGCGGCGCCGGCCGAGGTCCGGATGATCATGGTTGATCTCAAGATGCTGGAGTTGTCGATCTACGAGGCGATTCCGCATCTGTTGTTGCCGGTGGTGACGAATCCACGCCGGGCGGCGATGGCGCTTCACTGGGCGGTCAAGGAGATGGAGCGGCGGTATGAGGTCCTCTCCCAGCGGGCCGCCCGGAATATCGCCGGGTACAACAAGCATGTCGAGCCGAAGGATCGTCTTCCCACCATCGTGATCACGATCGATGAGCTGGCC
>CAYYFU010000044.1:0-6424 GCA_964471095.1 uncultured Pseudomonadota bacterium | reverse complement strand
TATCACGCGACTCGCCCAGATGGCCCGTGCCGCCGGGATCCACCTGATCCTGGCGACGCAACGCCCCTCGGTGGATGTCCTGACCGGACTGATCAAGGCGAATTTCCCGGCCCGAATCTCGTTCAAGGTTTCTTCCAAGCATGACTCGCGGACGATTATCGACACGGTCGGTTCGGAACATCTGTTGGGGTCCGGCGACATGCTCTTTATGTCGGGGGGGACATCACGCCTGATCCGGGTCCATGGCGCCTATGTCTCGGAGGATGAAATTATGAGGGTGGTTGAGCATTGCCGAAAACAGCAGGAGCCGTCGTACCTCGCGGAGGAGGCGCTCAAGACACTGGAGACGGAAGAAGGGGCATCCACCAATGGGGAGGGGGGCAACGATGCCGACGAGTTGTACGATCAGGCGGTCAGTCTCGTCGCGGAAACCCGTCAGGCGTCGATCTCCATGGTGCAGCGTCGGCTCCGGATCGGTTACAATCGGGCCGCCCGGTTGATCGAGCGAATGGAACGGGAGGGGGTGATCGGTCCCGCCGACGGGATGAGGCCCCGCGATGTCTTCGTGAATCCGTTGGGCGGCAATGGAACATAAACCGAATGAAGGATCTCTGATAGGCCCCGCTGTTCTGCTTCTGATGACAAGTTACGCCCTTGCGGGAACCTTGGCGGATCAAGTGCAGCAGGCGTACCGGAAGACCAAGGTGCTGCGGGCTGAATTTGTCCAAAAGACGACTGTTGAGCTCCTGGATCGGACGGTCGAAGAGAAGGGGGAACTCGTTTTGGCCAGGCCGAATCGCTTTCTGATCCATTATCAGGGGACGAAGGAGCGAAAGTACCTTTCTGACGGGAAACAATTGTGGATTGTCCGCCCCCGTGAAAAAGAGGTGATTGAAAATCCGGATCAGGCGGTCAGCCGCGAGGCGCTTGTTTTTTTGAGCGGGCTTGGGGAGATGGAAAAGGAATTCAGGGTCTCACCGGGGAAAGCTCATTCCCTGATCCTGATCCCCCGTTCGGCACAATCCCCCTTTAAAAAGATCATCCTGGGGATTGATCCGGAAACCAGGCTGGTTCGGGAAATCGAATTGTTCCCCAAATCAGGGAACCGGAGTCATTATCGTTTTTCCAAGCTCCGACAGGAGGAATCGGTTCGTGACAATCTCTTCCGTCCTTGACTGGATCTTTCCACGCCGCTGTCTCGCCTGCCGGGAGTTTTCCCCAACAGAGTTGTGCGAGGCCTGCCACTCCCGGTTCCCGTTTTTGCCGTTTTCCAGTCATCCCGTCGCGGTGGGGCGATATGAGGGGATCCTGCTCGAGATGATCGGCCGGATGAAGTTCAGGAAAGAGGAAAGAATTGCCGACTACCTGGGGGCGAGGCTCGGGGAAAGACTTTTAACGGTCGCGGAAAGGCCGGCGATGATCCTGCCGGTTCCGTTGCATCGCCGGCGGCTGAGAGAGCGCGGGTTTAACCCGGCGGCGGTGATGGCCCGGCGGGTGGGCCGACTCTTGCAGGTTCCGGTCGAGCTCTTCTCACTGGTGCGATCCCGTCCGACCCGACCGCAAACAGTGCTAAAGACGGCGGAGCAGCGGTGGAAAAACTTGGAGGGGGCGATGGAGTTGAAAAGGCCGGAACGGATCAGTGGGAAAAAGGTCCTGTTGATTGACGATGTGATGACGACCGGGGCGACGATTGCGGCCTGCTCCCTTGCCTTAAGGGAGGCGGGGGCAGAAGAGATTCAGGTGGCGGTAGCGGCGAGGACCCTATGAACCGTTATTTAAAGGTGGCGATCGAGGCGGTGAAGGAATCGGGCAAGATCCAGATGGCCTCACTGGGGAAGGTCAAGCGGATCGAGTTCAAGGGGGAGATTAATCTCGTGACGGAGGTGGATCGCCGCTGCGAAAGGGCGATTGTCCGAAGAATCCGCCGTTCTTTCCCGGGACACGAATTTCTGACCGAGGAGAGCGGAATCTTGCGGCGACAGAAGAGCGATTATCGGTGGATTGTCGATCCGCTCGATGGAACCACCAATTACTCGCATGCCTACCCGCTCTTTTGCACGTCGATTGCGTTGGAGGTTCGGGGTCAGGTCCGGCTGGGGGTCGTCTATCACCCAAATCTGGATGAACTCTTTTGGTCGGTCCGGGGCGAGGGGGCTTACTTAAACAAGAAGCGGATCCGGGTTTCGCGGATTAAAAATCTCAAACGGGCGCTGCTCTCGACCGGTTTCTCCTATGATGTCCAGAAGGTCCGGGACAATAATCTCAGCCATTTTGAAAATTTTATCCTGACGAGCCAGGCGGTGCGTCGGGATGGGGTCGCCGCGATCGATCTTTGTTATGTCGCCTCCGGTCGTTTTGACGGATTTTGGGAAATGGGGCTCTGGGCCTGGGATGTGGCGGCCGGTGGATTGATCCTGAAAGAGGCGGGAGGGAAATTCACCGACTTTAAAGGGAGGCCGACCGGAATTTATCGGCGTGAAATTGTCGCCAGTAATGGTAAGATTCATTCCCAGATGATCCGGGTGCTGCAACGTGGCTGAAATTCCGAACGAGATCTATGAGGCGTTCCGCCTGATGAAGGAAAAGGACTACGCCGGGGCGGAGTCGCTGTTGCAAAAAGGGGCGGCCACCCTCGATGAGGCCGACCCCGCCCAAGCCGAGACCGGGGCGCTCTATCACTCCACCCTCGGGGTGTTGGACCGGTTGCAGGGGAAGACGAAAGAGGCTTGGCGCCATTATGAAAAGGCGGAGAAGTTTTTACCGGACGACCCGTCCCTGAAGATTATCCTCGCGAAATTTCTGATCGAGGAATTCGCCCAATATGACGGCGCGATCAAGAAAATGCGGGAGGTTTTAAAGATGGCGAAAGGGGTTCCCTCTTTTGAGCATCAGGCGCATGCGATCCTGGCGATCGCCTTATTACGGAAGGGGGAGAGAAAGAAGGCGGTCGAGATGTTCCAGGCGGCGATGGAGGGGGATTTTCAAAAGATCGTCACCAGCCAGAATATCAATCTCGATCTGATCGCGGCGTTTACCGCCCGAAATGCCGAGCTGGCGCTCTGTCGGGACTACCTGACCAAGGCGCTGGCCTTGGCCCAATTGCGAAAAGAGCCCCCGATGACTGAGCTGTTCCAAAAACTTCTGAACGCCATTTAATCCTCGGCGTCCAATAGGAAGGTCGGGCCGAGCGTCAGCGTCAGGTCGTACTCAAAATCGCTGCCGCCGGGGTTCGGGATCGAGAAGAAGTAGTTTTGCAGCTCGACCTTGATCGCCAACCAGGAGATTTTGCGGAAGCGGGTCTTCATCCCCCCCCCGATAAATCCCATCCCCCGATTGCGGTTGTTGAATTGGACGACCCCCCCGCCGATCTGGGTGTAGAAGTCCGCCTCCACGAACCGTTTTTTCTCCCCATAGGCGGCCGGTTTGGTGACCACAAAACCGCCGTCAAAGATATAAAGGTCCCGGTTGGTGAGGGATTGGGCGAGCGGGGTTGCCTGGTCGGTATTGGCCCGGGAGTACCCGAAACCGGTCATGATTCCCAGTTGGGGGATCAGGTTCATCTGCAACGTGCCGCCGGTCACAAAGGAGTGATTCAGCTTGTCGCCAAAATAGTCGCCGAAATACGGGGTTAGTTCCCAGCGGTAGTTCTCGGCATTTCGGGTATCGAAACTTAACGGGGCCGGGATCTCTTCTTCAAACGCGAGGGCGAGATTTGGGAGGAGGATCAGACAGAGGATGAGGAGCCGAGACATCCCCTCCTGATAGTGGACCGATGGGAAAAAGCAAGGTCAAGTTGGGGAGTCGAGCCACCAGTTAGGTCGCGAACGGGAGGGGTTGAAAAAGGGGCTGAATTAATTTCGGAAGTAAAATCAAAAACTTAAATAGTGGTTCCAGCAGAGAGCAGTTGGCACAGAACCTGCAAATAATCCTTCACGTGAAGTCTCCTCCCTATTTCAAGACAGTCCTCTTGGTCGCCCTGCTGATCCTGGGGTTTTCCGGTTGTGACTCCGCCTCCGGCCCGGTCGGGCAGGTGACCGATACCGCCGGGACCGATGGTGGCACCACAGACGAGGGAACGACCACGACCGTTCAGGAAAATTTAACCTGGAACGGGGGGCCGATCTTGAATCCGACTCCCACGACCCCCCCTCCGCCCCCTGACCCCCCTCCAGCGGAGTGTGGCAATAGTGTGGTTGAAGGAGAGGAGGAATGTGACGACGGTAACATGACCGGGGGCGACGGCTGCAGCCCAACCTGTTTTGATGAAGGGGAGGACCCGGGGGTGTCGGTTCTGCTCGTTGATGAGGATGAACGGAATGTCGTTTTGACCGAACCGACCAACAGCCTGGCCTACGGTGCCCTGAACCTCACCATCGCCCGCGAACGGGCGACCCGGGCGCGGCTCTGCGGAAATTTTCCTTATGAACGGCTTTCCGCCCACGGGGGGGAGGGCGAACTGACCGATGAATTTCGCGAAAGAATGGGATGGGACACCGCCATTTTTCTCGACGAAACGGTCCCGTATGAAGGGGAGATGGGGGGGATCACCGAGACGTTTCTTGGGACGATCCGGCCGGAGCTGTTTGAGCGGGATGCCGCAGAGGATCTGGTCCATTGGCCTCAAGATTTTACCCTGACGTCCGAAAATTATTGGGTCGCGCATCGGGATACCGCCACAACGGATCCCCACTCTCTGCCGGAGTTTGAGG
The DNA here is from genome assembly GCA_964471095.1 of uncultured Pseudomonadota bacterium. GTDB lineage: Bacteria > UBA10199 > UBA10199 > JACPAL01 > JACPAL01 > CAYYFU01. The sequence goes on along the minus strand of CAYYFU010000044.1, from coordinate 1,715 downwards.
AAAAATTCCCGGAAGACGACTTTGAAGATCAGACGATCTTTTGCCTTGACCTCCCGGTGACCGGGGAGGGGGGAGAATCGTTTGAATTCCTGATCCGCCTCAACCGTCCCCATGCCCAGCCGTACAAGTTTGTCGCGTTTGTCGATTATGAGGACCCGGCGACCTACCCGCAGGACGTTTTGACCGCCGAGTTTCAGACCCGCGGCCCGGCGGTGGAATGCACTGTCACACCGAAACAGCTTTCCCCGTATCTCCATGTCGAGATGCAGTTCCAGAACGCGGTCGCGGCGTTCGTCAACTACACCTGCAGCGGTTCCGGTGATTTCGACCTCGATTTCCACGGGAAGACCGGTGCGGTGCCGGTGAATGAGGAGGGGGGTTCCGGCCCGGTCTCGACGGGAGAGGAGACAACGACGGTCGGTCAAGGGTCGGCTCACCTCTACGTCCCGATCCGTTGCCTGAATATGACGATCCACTGTGCGGTCCATGGCCAAGGCTGGTCGGCAACGCATGGGAACGTTGCCCAGGCGTTCAAGGCAAACTTTCTACCCTTTAGTAACAGCGATATCCAGAAGGCGGGGGTCGTTGCGGACCGGTCGGGGACCTCCTGCACCGATCCGGAAGATGAAGATTGCGTCGGTCAGTACTCCGATCTGGATGACACGCTCGCCTATCGTGACGGGACTTCAGAGGACGATCTGGACTATGACGATAATCTGACCGGTCCGGTCCATGGGATCCTGAATATTGAGGCCTCCCGCCGACTGGAAATCGAAGGAATCACGCCGTTCCCGGCCTACCACAGCTCGGCGGACGGTTCTCCGGTCATCGGTCCCCCCGTCCAGTACGAGACCCCCTGGGGGATCTCCAAGATCGAGGCGATCCGTTACCGAACGGGGCTCGAGAGCGGCAGTTGCACGAAGACCGATCCCAGTGGATTGCCGGTCTATGAGCTGAATGGGAGAGAGCTCAATTCGCAAGAGAAGGATTTTCTCTGGATCCTGGGTCAGGCCCTGACTGGGAACGACGACCCTGACCCGAACACCCGTCCCTCCGTCACTGCCTATGACACCAGCTTCTTCGCTGACGGGGATCGCCTCTGGACCTCCTGCAATATCCTGGAGAAATGCACCGGTCGTGGGGTCCGGGTCAACGAGGAGCCAACCCCATGCGAATGTATTGGCGAGATGTCGTCTGCCGGTGGGAAGGGGGGGGCTGTCGGGAGCGGCCAGACCTCGCTCAACATTGACTCCTTGGGAACGGTTGACGCGGAGGGGGTCGAGGGGGATGAGACGGTGACGACCACCGAGACTAATTTTGGCTGGTCGATCACCTCCCGCTTTACACGGGACCACAACAGTTGCAACCGGGTCTTCTTCAACATGGTGGAACTGCCGCCTTTGGATCATGTGATGATCCACCGCCGGTATTTTGACCTGCGTTACAAGTCCGAACTCCAGATGCAGATTGTTACGAATGAGATGGAAGAGGTGGCGGGGTCAGATGGCACCACTAGATTCCTTTCTGTGACTGGCTGTGATGTGGATCGGACCGGCTATCCGGCGGAAGGGGGATGGGGCGAGTGGGGGAATCCTCCTCGTTATGACAAGTCTTGCAAGGTCACCATGAAGTTCAAGGCGCAGAATTTGAAGAGCCCAGTTTCTGGATCCAGTTGCCACCTGGAGGCGTTCGGTGCCGAGGGGGATATCGGTGAT
>CAYYFU010000043.1:0-10000 GCA_964471095.1 uncultured Pseudomonadota bacterium | reverse complement strand
GGAGGATCGAGAAGTTCAAAAACGACTTTTGGGTGTCGAGGACCATGTCACCGACATTCCCGTAGGTGCCGGCCTCCTCATCCGGGTTGAATTGGAACTCCCGATGGCTGGCGACCCCGCCCCGGATCACCGCCAGGCCGTCATCCAGCGTCACCTGCAATTTTACGGTCAACCTTCCGTTCGACCGGAAGACCGCCATTGGGAGCGGCTCGCGCTCCTCGACCGGAATCCGGCAGTCGGGATGGACCTCCGGCTGGAAAAGGCACCAGTCCTCGATCTCAACGGCGGAACCGGGTTGGTACGGCCTGCCGGCAAAGAGTGACATTGTGGCATCCCGGAGTCCCAGCTCCACGGTCAGATTAAAATCGGCCGGCCGGATATCCTCCTCTCCCGTGACCGTGGTCGCCGCGGTCGCATCCACGATCTTGATGGTGAGGGGGGCGGCGGGATTGAGCCGGGTCCGGACCACCACGGGGGTGGAGGCGGGGACTCCCGGCAGGAGGTTTAATAGATTCTGACCGACGATCGTCCCGACATCCAAGGCATCCAAAAAGCAGCGCCAGTTGTTGTTCGGATCGGCGTCTGCCTCGGGATCCGAGCCGTCATGCAGGACATCGTTCCCCTCGTCATCGAGGCAGGGATCTCCTCCGGGATCCTTTGAGGCGAGTCCCAACTCGCGCAATCGGGTTACGGAAAGATCAAGCAGATCCGGTTTCTGCTGAGAGAGTTCATGGAGCAGGAGGTTCCCCGAGTGGAGGAGCGAGTTGATGAACTCCTCGGCCAAGCTGAGCGCGATTTCAGTGCCAAAGTTCGGGAGGTCGATCGTCGGATCATTCACCGCCCCGGCTTCAGGGTCGCGCAGCGGTCCGAACCAGCCATCGAGCGGATGTCGGACTGACGCAGGAAATTAAAGGCCGAAAGCGGTTCCTCGGAATCCACCGACTTGAAGCCAGCCGGGGCGACCAACGCCGGCATCCGGAGGTTCAAGCCGGAATCATTGATCCGGATATCCCCGCGCAGCGGGTCGGCGAACAGATCCATCGCCAGGGTCTTGTCATCCATCTCCAGTTCCACCTGGGTCAGCCGTTCCTCAACCAGTTTGTCAAAAAGCTCCTCCACCTGATGAGGGATAACGCGGAGCAGCATCTGTTTGAGCGTGAAGGAGAACTGGCTGTCCAGATCCTGGTTGTCGCAGGTCGCGGCAACCCCCACGTCGTTGGGTTCAAGGCGGTTTGCCCATTCGCAGACGGCGCGGTCGGCGAGTTGTGAGCAATCTCCGTCAAAACAGGTATGGGCCTCCTCCCGGTCACAATCAAACTGAACCAGATGGCGTGTGCCGTCCCTCGATTTTCCGACGGTCTCGATCAAGTACTGGTTTTCCGGCCGGAGGATCAGGACCTTCAGGGAACCGGCCTCGTTGACGAACTGGATCTGGAGGTTGATCTTCAACTCTTCGACGGTCAATTTCAGGGGGAGGATCAGGAGCGGCTCGTCCGCCGTCCCCAGAACCGGATCGGTCACCAGTTCTCCGGGGAAATCATCCTCATCGGCATTGCCGTCGTTATCGTCGTCCGGATCATCCGCATCCGGCAGGCCGTCATTGTCATCATCATCGTCCTCGGTGTCGAATTCTTTATCCCCATCGGAGTCGATGAACCTCAAGGTGAATGCCTCGGCCTCCCCCTCCAGATCTTCAATCCTGAGGCTGACCAGCAGGCTGTCGGTTGCCGGGATCATCTCCAGGCGGGTCATTTCGATTTTTTTAATCGTGGGGTGATAAAGCTGGATCACGCGGGTCCGATCGGAGGGGTAGGCCTCGGCGCATCCCGAGGCCTCGCGGAGCCCTTCCAAAACGGATTCATCCAGTTGGTGGGGGGCCAGCAACTCCGGCAAAATCTCATCGGTAAATTTTTCAGAATTCAGGACCTTGAAAACCAGGTTCTTGACCTCTCCTTCAACGTAATCATCCGGCAGGTGGAGGGAGAGGGCGTCGGGGATCATCGCGGCACGCGGCTGAAAGTTTCCCTTGGCCCCGATCAGCGGCCGGACCGAGCCGTAGCCAAAGGAGCGTTGATCGACGGTCTGATTCCCGGCGACATCACGGGCCCAAATTGTGTAGGTGTTGACCGGGAAACGGAGATCCATCGTTGCCCGGTAATGAGGGGTGTCGCCGATCATCCATCGGTTCATCGGGATCACCAGCGGCGTCTCGCCGTCCACCTGCTGCTGGTTTGCCTGGAAACAGATCGAGTCGTCGCCGCACAGCACGTCCCCCCAGTTCCGCCGGCGTCGCTGCGGGGCGATCGTGTCCGGTTCGGTCCCGCAGGGGGTCGCGTCGATCATCACGGAGGTCAGTCCCAAACTGGCCGGCAACGCCTTGCCGTCGATCTCCAGCGGACGACCGGTCTTGGGATCGAGGATCGGTTGGCCGGAGGGGGTCAGGTACTCGATACACAACTCGGGTCCCCGGATATCATTGGCGATCGGTCCGACCAGGATCTTTTCCCCGCCCGATCCGGCGACCGCCTCATTATCGACCGTGATCTCCAAAAGATTCTCGCCATGGCCAAGCGGAACGGAAACGACGAAACCTCCGGAGCAGAAGGTTCCCTCCGCAACCGGTTGCAGGCTGCCGGCGGAGACGGTCTGCAGCCGGAGGATTTTCTCGTAGGCGGCGGAGGTATCGGTAATCCGGTTGTCGACGGTAAAGGAAAGCGCGGTTCCTGCCGTGGAGATCGCCCCTTCCGGTGGGCTGAAACAGAGGTCGATCGCCGAGGCGCTGATTTTTTCGCCGAGTTCCGCGGGGCCGGTAATATCTGCGGTGTACGTTGGGAGCGGATCCGGTCGCAAGCCGGCGACGCATTCCCCAACGACCTCCACAACATCGTCGCAGATCCTGTCGCCATCGTCATCCGGATCGACGTCGTTGTTTTCCCCGTCCCCGTCGAAATCGTCATCCTCCGCGTCAGGGGTCCCGTCCCCATCGAAGTCGCCCCCCTGTTCGGTCGTGTAGACCGCCTGGGATTCCGGTGTGACACTGCTCTCCTTGGCGGCGCTGACGGTGAAATTGGGGGAACCGATCCGGACAAAACCGCGGCTGATCGTGACCGGTTGAAGGGCGTTGGCCGGATCGGACCCGCCCACGAAGAATTGTCCCTTCACGATCGCCTGGAAGTCCCCCTGCTGCGGGATCGAAACCAGCACGCCAAAACTCCCGGCGTTTGCCTCGACTTGATCGAGTCCCGGCTGCATCACCTGATCCGGGACCGCATTGACGTCGAGGGGATAGGTGACCGCCGCCACCAGGTCACCGACCGCCTGGTAGTCGGCGTAGCTCCGGAATTTGCCTAAAATGCAGATTGAGTTGTCATCGATGTTCAGCCCGTCCACCGGTTCCGCAATGCAGAGCCGGTCTTCTTTATAGAAGAATCGGGGATCGGTGCAGGTGACGGGGTCTGCCACCGGGTCACAGCAGACCGTAGTCCTCTCTGCCAGTTCTGGCCCACTGGTAGGGCAGGGTTCGGCGAGGAGGCTGGGAGGTGAAAATAGAAGGCAAAAGCCCCATGCAAAGATGAAAAATGTTTTTCTGATAGACTTCATTTTTCCAATACCAATACCCTTCCTAGTACTGATTCGTTCTGATTAGGATCAGCTGCAAGCCAAGCAGCGAAAATTTTTCCTTGATTATTCTGACTGATTCGCAGTTCGTATCGGGTCCTTGGATCTCTTAGGACATCCAGCTCAAAGGGTTCAACAAGTGGCTCGCCAGTTGCGGAAAGGATCGCTCCGCGAAGGAAATTGTTTGCTCCGGAGTTTCCTTTCCATCCTAACGAAGATACAATGCCATCGGTTGCAAGAGCAATTTGCATCTGCCTCGTGTATTCGAGGCCGGTCAGAGAGATTTCATCTCCCAATTGCTCGCCATTGTTTGTGAATGCTTTTAAATGGACGTCATCGGAGTAGCTTGTTTCAAATGCGCATAAGACATTCCCATCTTGCAGGAGCGCAATATTATACTCAAATATTCGCCGTTCTGGATTTTCGGGATCTATGGCAAACACTGCGGAGAGAGGCGCAGAATTTTGATCAAACACCTGTGCAAAAAGCCGTTCAGGTTGAGGTGCATCGAGTGAGGCCTTCCAACTGACAACAAAACTTCCATTTGAAGATACGGAGATTTTCGAGTCAAGAAACCCAGGATATTCTGGATCCTGACTAATGAGAACTGGTTCGAAGAGGAGGTTGCCGCCTCCATCGAAGAGCTGGATGTAGATGTCCCCATCCACCGAATCAGCTACAACAAATGATCCATCGGTGCGGACAGCCCTGGTCCCTTCTGCTAATCTTCCTAATATGCCATCGTCTCCTGAGTCCGCGATCAGATAGGGGATCCCTTCGGGATTGCCGCCTTGATCAATTTTCTGTGCCCATAGACTTTTCGTCGGATAATGGGATTTAATCCACGTGACGAGGAAGGTCCCATCTTCGAGCGCTGTGACTACTGGTTGTGTTTCTCGTTGAATTTCGGAATCGGCACTGATGACGAGTTCATCTCCACTGGGTGTTGTTGTAACGCCAAGAAATCCTCCCCAAATTTCCCAAGCGTCGTCGAGAATATCTCCTTTTTGCCAAGCGGCAAAACCACTCCCGTTCTCTGATAAAGCAATTCCAAGATCTCTTATTTGCCGGTTATTCTCCTGACTGATGTCGAATTCGGTTGCGCTGCAGTCGAGAGAGATGCTTGAATCAGTGCTGATACAATCCTGTAGGCAACCCATGAGTTTTTCAAGGCCAGCCTCAAAGGGACAGTGATCATTGCGGTTGGAAACTCCATCATCATCTTCATCAGCATTGCAAAGAAGAATTTTGGTGCCAACAGTAATTGTACAGTCTTGCGAATTGCCATCGAGACCTGCTCCGTCGAGCGATAGTCCAGCATCAGTACCTGGACGGGCTCCCGGAGAGCCGCTACATCCGAAAACGGCCAAGGGGATACCAATATAATCGAGAGTGGCGATCTTTACTGCCCTAACTCTTGAAAAGGGAGCTACAGATTGGTTGCCCGGTAACTCACTTGATTGACAAGTGAGAGGACTTTCACAAAGTCCCTCCAACTCATTGTAGTAGTTTATTGAATATCCCGCTGCTTGTCCGCATTCCATTTCACTCATAGTTGTCCTCCTTTTTCGTTTTCATGTCTCTACTCATGGAGCACCGCACATCGACGGCGATGCGACACACTCTCCGCTGGAGCATCGATAACAGACCTCCGCCTTGATAATGATGTACATCATCTTGCCGTTCGCCTGACCGACTGTCGCAGAAATCCTCCCGACCCCCGCCAGATCAAGGTTCAAAGGTCCGACCGGATCGCCGGAACCGGGATCAAACAGCGCCGTCGTGTCGAGATTCACCGGCGTCCCGCCCGCATCGGTGAATTGCATCCGCCGGCCGTGCAGTTCCCGCGGGTCCAAACAGGGGCCGCCGGTGTAGAGGGCGATTGGATTCGCCCCCCCGGCGGCCCCCATCAGGGTGGCGTCAAAGTCGTTGTCGTTAAAGGTCACATCGGGGACGAGCCGGTCGATCACCGTATCCAGGTCGTTGCTGTCAACCCGGGCGGAGAGGTCGGGGGTCCGGCCGGCCGTCACACATTCCGTGGTCAACGCCAGGTGCAGGACCGAATCGACATCCTTACCCAAGTACGGGTCATCGACGTCAAACAACCGGATGGCAAGGCTTGGGAAGGTGATCTCTCCGGTGACCGGGTCATATTTACCCCGGGAGGCACCAACGGAATTAAGAAAGGTTTCCATACATCCCGCCTCGTCCGGATCCTGGGGGTTGAGGACGTTCGTCATCACCCCGGTGTCGGTGGCGATCGGTCCCGAGTGGATAGCGGCCTTGCCGGAGACACAACCGGAGCCGGTCGGAACGACATTGATCACCAGATCCGACCAGTCGCTGATGTAGCCGTAGATATAGCCACACTCAGGATCATCGGAGGCCTCACACTGGAACCGGTACTCCTTCTTGACCGGCAGGGAACCGGGGCCGTTGAACAGCCGGATCCCGCGGAAACCGGAGGCGGTGGTATTGGTCGGATTCGCGAAGCTCGTGTCGACATCGGTAAAGACCGGTTTCAGGATGGCGGTCCCGGCGACCGGGTCAAGGATGATGCCGTCCCGCAGGGTAAATTTTTCCAGATAGCGACTGATACTCCCGACCCCGGCCCGTTCCAGAACACCCTGCGTCGTGGTGGTGGCGATCAGCGTATTCTGATTCGTGGTGGCGAGGAACGAGTCCATTCCGGAGAGGAGGCGATGGATGATCAGATCCCGTTCCCCTCCCCCCGCCTCGCCGGGGGCGCCGTTCGCCCCTTTCAAGGAGAAACCGATCTCAGCGCCGGTCGCGCAGGCGGCGGTCGACTCCCCACCGCCGATCACCGGACCGGTCGTCCCGCCCGCCGCGTTGACCGAGAAACCGGCCACTTTAAGACAGGCGTCAAAGACCTGATAGAGGTCCGACGCGGCGTCATCGAACTGGATCGTCGCAATTTTTCTTGATTCCTGCGGGGCGAGGGTGATCGGATAATCAATCGTCTCAAAATCGATCGTAAATTTTCCGGCGACGGTCTCTTCGAGGACCGGTTGCGACTCGACCCTCAAGGGCTCCAGTGCCGCCTCGGCGTCGTTACGGAGATAGACCGACCGCCCGGCGCCATCCTGCCGGAAACTGAACAACTGATTTTCCGCAACGTAGTGATGTTCACCGGTCGCCAGGTCGTCCTTACAGTTCTCGCCGCAACTCCCGACGGCCGCAAAGCGGTTCTCGTCACTGATATAGAGGGCCAATGTCGCGCGCCGATCGAGTTTGGCGGTCCCGGTCAGGTCAACGAAAGAGGCGCCGAGTCCGGTCGCGTTGATCTTGAGGGCGGAGGCGTCGTGACGCAAGGTCTCTCCGGACTCGGGATCAACGGCGGTGGCGAGGTTCGCGAACGGGCCGTAGGTCAGGAACAGGAAGAGATCCGATTCGCCGTCCGGGGTGATCGACCAGCTCGACTGGTTGGACCGCCAGACGCGGTCGGCAAAATCTTCTCCCTGATAAACGGAACCGCGGCGGAAGTTGAAATTCCGGTCTTGCACATCCAGTTCGGTCACGGTCATCGTCCGGACCCCGGTGTTGGAGACCCGGAGCAGCCGCGTGTCGCTCTGCACCCCGATAATCTGTTCCGGGAACTCGATCACCGACTCCTCGCCCGGGATCAGGCCTCGGGAGGCGGCGAACGGCGGGACCATCGCTATCTCTTCGACCTTCAGTTCTGGCGCGGGGCTTCTTGCCATCCCGGCGATCTCGATCTCGATCGGCGGGTTGTCGGAGATCGTCAGCGTCGTCTCGTCCTCGCCGGCCTCGGTCGGATTGTATTCCAGTTCCAGCAGGATCTCGGTGTTGATGTTGTCCGCGGTGTTGAGCGTAAAACCGTCTAACGACGCGGCATTCAGGATCTTGATCGGTCCGATCTCGTCCGGGACGTTCAGTTCCAATTTCAGGTTGGACCCCTCTTCGATCCTTAGTCGCAGCTCGGCCCGCTTCTTGAATCGATCGGCAGTCTCCGGGAACAGGGGGTCACCGTCCTCTCGGGCAAAGGGGAGTTCCGGGGTTGAGAGGAAGGTGCAGTTGCCGCCGACATGGAACCCGGGCAGACAGGCGCCGACCGTGAAACCATTGGTCACGTCGCCGCTGACCGGCAATTCATCCTCGATCGGCGGACCCTCGGAGACCGGGACGGTCAGTGTGGCGGAGAGATTCAAGGCGTTCTGTCCACCCACGGTGCTCCCGCAGTTGGCTCGGAGATCAGCAAGGCTTAAAATCGTCCCGTCCGGCTTGTTCGGGTTCGTGACCACCCCTTCCAGCTCCGCGGTCATCACCGCGTCATGGAGCGGACCGGTCAACTGTCCTCGCCCGGTCTCCGGGTCGGGGTTGGTATCCTCGACCGGCATCAACCAGGCGATCGCCAGCCGCATCCGGGTCTTGCCGTCGGGGTCCCGGTGCATCGCAATCCCGCTCGTTGATTTTGCTGCAACATTGGAGGTTCCTTCGCGGGGGGAGGCGGAGGCCGAACCGGTTGTTAACAGAAAGCTTTGATTTCCCAATCCGGGTAGCACTTGTATCGAGTCGGCCGGCGGAGGTTCCGAGGCAGCCGGATAAGGACTGACCAGTGCGGTGAACCAGCGGGTAAAAGAATCGTTCCCGACACAGGCCGGCGTCCCGGGAATCACCAACTCGCAGCGGGTGAAATTTTCGTAGAGCCGGGCCATGAACTGGAGCGGAAGTCCTTGGATCTCGATCCCGTTGGCGGTTTCGCTGCAGGAGCTGACCGCCACCTGTCCGCGGAGGGGAAGGCTTGAGACGGAGGCCCCGGCATCCAGAATCAGTGCCGCCTGCAGGGCGGAGTTGTCGATCTCATAGGCGGGAAAATCAGCGGCTGCGAGAAAGACGGTACAACCGCTGTCCGAGATGGAGAACTTCAGTTTCATCGCTCGGGACGGTTCTTCCTGAATAATCGCCAAATGCCCCTCCCGCTCGCACTCCCGGGTCTCATTGGTTCTTGGGTCGGTCCCGGGGCTGCCGAAGTTGGCCTCCGTACAACAGGTCAGGTCGGTGTAGGAGGAGGTCGGGTACGGGTCATCGTCAGTGCCGCAGATCGGGGTGATATCGTTGTCGTCGTCGGGGGCGTCGGCCCGGAGTTCCAGTTTGGCATCAAAGGTGACATCACAGGTGTTCTCCGGGATCGGGGTGGTACAGAGATGGGTCTCACTGCCACAGACCTGACCGGACGGACATTCGGTGTCACTTCGGCAACCGGTGATACAAAGCTCCTCCTCGCAAATCTTTCCGTCACCGCAGGCCTCGTCATTTTCACAACTCCTGGTCTCCGGGATACACTCCTTCTCCTCGCAGCGTTCCCCCTCGTCGCAGTCATCATCGGTTTCACACGGTTTGGCGGCGACACAGCGGCCGTCCTGACAACTCTCGCCGTCCTCACAATCCTGGTCTGACTCACACGCAGAGGGGGGAGGGGAGACCTCCGGGGTTGGCGGTCCGGGGGGGAAGATGAACGGGTCGTCCGAGCCCCCCGCCCCGCAGGAAACCTGCAGGAGCCCCAGGGCGATCAGAAAAAGAGTGGTGGTGAAACGGTGTCTCATCGTTACGAACCAAAAACAAACAAGACCAGGCCCATGTCCAGATGGGCCGCCGCCCCCGTGACCAATCCCGCGCCCAGCGCCGGATTGTCGCCGTCGTGGAGCACCTTGGCCGCGGCGAGTCCCATCACGATCGCAGTGGTCAGGCCGAGATAGAGCCGGAGCTGGTTGTGATCCGCCTTCCGGCCGCCCAACAAGGCCGGCGCCGCGGCAAGCAGGGAGGTCCCCATCATGATCCCGCTGTGCTGGAGGCCGGGGCTCTCCGCAACGGTTCCCTCCGCGATGGCATAAACGGAAAAGATGCCTCCCAGGGCGGCAAAGACGGCGGCGATCGCCGGAGGGGCGTTCTCAACGACCGACTGAACGCCGCGGATCAACTGGTGGTCATTGACGGTGTTCATCCCGTAAACGAGGAGGGTGACCTTGGATCTTGCCCCGGGGGCGGCGTTGTTGGGATCGGCGACCTGATAGACCTGGGCGTTTTGCCAGATCTGCACCGGGATATTGACGAGGTGATAAACCGCTTTCCCCTGTCGAACCGTCTGCTTGGCCTCGGTGATCTCTTTTTCCTTGGCGGCGATCCGGTTGTCCAGCGTGAGGTAATTGTCGTGGAACCGGTCGGTCCTCTGATAGATCTGTTCGGACAACCCCTCCAGCAGTTCGTCCGTAGAAATGGAGTCGAGAAGCTCCTGGAGGGTCTGTTGATCCGAACTCTTCTCCGCGAGGATCTCTCCCATCTTCTGTTTCCCAAGTCGGGTTGCCAGGGCCTCGATTCTCTGCCTTTTCTCCTTGGTTCCACC
>CAYYFU010000042.1:0-10337 GCA_964471095.1 uncultured Pseudomonadota bacterium | reverse complement strand
CATTATGTTCCGGGGGCGTTTGAAATACCGTTCGCCCTGAAAAAACTGGCGCGGACCGGACGTTATCAGGCCTTGATCGCCTTGGGGGTTGTGATACGGGGGGAGACGCCCCATTTTGATTATGTCGCCGGTGGGGCGGCCCGCGGGGTCATGCAGGTAATGCTCGATGAAAAAGTTCCGGTTGCGTTTGGGGTGCTAACGACGGAGACTCAGAGACAGGCGCTTGATCGGGCGGGGGGGCGGCACGGCCATAAGGGGGAAGAGGCGGCCTTGGTCGCGATCGAGATGGCCGGTTTTCTTAAGAGGTAGCGATGGGATTTCGACGCAAGTCACGTGAATTTGCCCTTCAGGTCCTCTACCAAATAGAGATGGGCAGCTCTGAGCCGAAGGCGGTTCTGGTCCACTTTTGGCAAAACCAGGAGGCGGATCCCTCGGTGCGTGAATTTACCACCCAACTCGTGGAGGGGGCCTATCGAAACCGGAAGGAGATCGACCAGTTGATTGAGAAACATGCCGCCCACTGGAAGTTGGGCCGAATGGCGGTCGTCGATCGGAATATCTTGCGCCTCGGCGTTTATGAGCTCGTTTATCTCCATGAGGTGCCAAGATCCGTCGCCTTGAATGAGGCGATTGAAATCGCCAAGCGATTTGGCACGGAAAATTCCGGCGCCTTTATCAATGGAATTCTGGATCAAGTCGCCAAGGAGGTCCGGCCATGATTCAGCTCGTGCTTTCGTCGGCGCCGCTTGATGAGGTTCCAGGCAAGATGGCGTTGGCGACCTTTTTTGAGGATGTCCGTCCGCTGCAAGGGACGATGGGACTGATCGATTGGCGTCTGAATGGTCGAATCTCCGAGCTCATTCTTCGGGGAAAAATCTCCGGGGTTTTTTCGGAGTCGGTGATCATGCCTTCCCAGGGAAGATTGGCCGCCGACGAAATTCTCCTCTTCGGGTTGGGACGGCGGTCGGATTTGGCGGAACAGCCGTTGGAGTCAGGCTGGGACCAGCTGATCAACAAGGTCTCACGCCTCCGCTCTTCAGGTTTTGTGATCTCGCTCGGGGACCTGGCCCGCGATTTTATGGATTGGCGGTCGATCCTTCGGGGTTTCATGACCGCCTTGGCGCAGAAGGTGGGGGATCAGGAACTGCAAGTGGTCTGTACCGAGGACCCCCGCTGGATCCATGAGGCGAAGCGGCGCAACATGGATTTTGGCCCGACGATCGAACTCACCTACGCCTAGCCCTTATGGCGACCCTCACCCAAGATCAGGTCTTGAATCTGCTCCGCACCGTTAAGGATCCGGAGTTGGGGAAGGATATTGTCTCGCTCGGGATGGTGAAGAATCTCGCCCTCCGGGGAAACGACGTCTCGATGGAGGTGGTGCTGACGACCCCCGCCTGTCCTCTCAAAGACCGGATCACCGAGGATATCCGGCTGGCGCTCCGCGGACAGATCCCGCAAATCGGCAAGGTGGAGGTGAAATTCGGCGCCGAGGTGCGCGGCTCCCGCCCGATCGGGGCCCCGATGAATCGACTGCCGGGGGTCAAGAACGTGATTGCGATCGGGAGCGGCAAGGGGGGGGTCGGCAAGTCAACCGTGGCGGTCAATCTCGCCCTCGCCTTGAAACAGGAGGGGGCGTCGGTTGGATTGCTCGATGCCGACATCTACGGGCCGTCGATCCCGATCATGTGCGGGATCAAGGAGGGGGAGCGACCGAAATTGGCCCCGGGCGACCGGATCGTGCCGATCGACCGATTCGGGATGCCGCTGATGTCGATGGGATTTCTGATGGGAGGGGGCGAGGCGGTAATCTGGCGAGGGCCGATGCTGGCCAAGATGCTCCAGCAGTTTCTGGAACAGGTCGATTGGGGGAAGCTCGACTATCTGATCGTCGATCTGCCGCCGGGGACCGGTGACGTCCAGCTCTCGCTCTCCCAGTTGATCCCGATGTCCGGCGCCGTCGTGGTGACCACGCCGCAGGATGTCGCCTTTGCGGATGTGCAGCGGGCCATCAAGATGTTCCAGATGACCAAGGTCCCGCTCTTGGGGGTTGTTGAAAATATGAGCAGTTTTGCCTGTCCGCATTGTAACAAAGAGACACCGATCTTCGGTTCTGCCCCTGACCGTTACAAAAAACTGGACCTGCTGCTGTTGGGCCAAATCCCGTTGGAACTGGAGACGCGGGTTGCCGGTGATGCGGGGGTGCCGATTGTGGAGCACGCCCCGAAATCACCGCAGGCCGACCGGTTCCACAAGATCGCCGAACAACTCGCCGCCGCGCAATCTGTACAGAACTTTCGAGGAGATCTGGAGTTACCTGCCCTCCGGTAGATAAAATCGCACTTGTCAGAAAACAAGAATTAAATTTCCTTATTCGGAACCTAACTTCCCATTTTTTGTGTGTCCCCTGTCCCCTCGGGGGGACTAAAAGATAAAATTACGATAATAAAATATGCAACATCATGTAAAAACTAAATATTTATATATGATTACGATCATATAGATAAATAGATAATAATTAAATTTTATGAATAACTATTGCATATATCTCAATATGTTAGGTGATATTAATTATGAGGGCACTGACAAAATTGATCAAGCTCTTTTCAGGTCGGCTGGCGAGCGGTGGATTTCCATCCCTTGCCCTCATGGCCACTGTTATCGCCAGTCCGGCCTTTCTCCATGGGGCGACCCTCAACGTCTCGAACACCGGATCCGACAGCGGGAATTGTCAGGCGGCCGCCTGTAGCACCATCCCGTACGCGATTACGCAGGCGGCCACCGGCGACACGATCAACGTCGCCGCGGGGGGCTATTCGTTGGCGGCCCACCTTAATTTCGGGGCAAAGGATCTGACACTCCAGGGGGCGGGGATCCGCGGCACCAACGCAACCTGGATCGTTGGTCCCTCCAACGATGCAGTCATTCTCTTCAACACCGCCGGTTTCAACAACCGGAGCATTATTAGAGACCTGATCCTGCAGGCCGGGCCGGGCGGGATGTTTTCAAGCATCATCGGGACCTGGCCGGAAGGGGGGGGTGGCGGCAACAGCTTCCCCGCAAGCCCGACGATCGAGAATGTCATTATTGACGGCCAGGGGACTGCACTGCAATTCGCCCACGCCGATTCGGCCGCCGTGATCCGGAACAGCATCCTCGTGAATGAAGGCGTTTCCCTCTCTGCCGGGGGAACCGCCATCAACAACACCTCTATTCGGAAAAGCGACCCCTTCTACAACGGTGTCAGGCAGAACAACCTCCTCTATGCGGGAGGAGGGTCCACCGGAGAGGCCTTTTCGTATGCCTGCAATAGCGCCGACGTGACCTACAATCTGGTTTATGGTTTTACGACCTCCTTTGGCGCCAGTTGCCCCGGCGGGACAGGAAACCAGGTTGCCCACCCCCGTTTTCTCAATCGGACGCGCGATGCCCCCCATTCACTGACGCCGAACGCAACCGGCACGATCACGGCGATAAACGACCCCGTCCTGACCGACTCCTCCGCCAACTGGACCACTAACCAGTGGAGGGGATATTTTGTCACCCCGGATATCGGGTATCCCCTCCCGGTTTATTTCCTGATCACCTCCAATACGCAGACGACACTCACCGTTGGAGCGCGCGGAGGATTCGCGGGGGGAGTAGGATTCGAGCTCGGACGTCGTTACGCGATCACGGACCTGACCTACGGCACCAACGGTCCCGGCGCCGGGACCGGCACTGCCGGCGGACCGGCGACCGATATCTACGGGACAGCCCGCTCGGCGAACGACATTGGCGCGGTCGCCGCCTCCGGGACCTCGCTCACTTCCCCCGCCACCTACTATGTGGCGACCGACGGGACCGATCCGACCGGGACTGCCGCTGCCTGCAACGACCCGTCGCGCCCCTGCCGGACGATCAACTATGCCGTCGCGATGACCGACGCCGGCGACACCGTCAAGGTGGCGGCGGGGAACTATGACCTCCCCAGCCAGGTGTTCTTGGGTTACGGACAGGATATCACCCTCGAGGGGGGGTACGATCCGGCCGATTCCTTTGCGACACCGCACCTGGGGACCCGCGGCCCCCATATGACCCGTGTCCGTACCTCGATCTCCGGCGGCGGGAGCGCCGTCTACTTTTTGGGGGGGACCAACAGTGCCGTGGTCCGCAACTTTGTCTTTGAGTCACGCTCTCCGGGCTACGGGACTGGGAGCCAGATCATCATGGCCTACACGACCGGCGTTAGCCCAACCATTGAGGGGAATCTCTTCAATGCGGCCGGCTATGGTTCTGCCGGGGTTTTCTTCTATGATGTCTCCACCCCGATCGTGCGAAACAACATCGTCCTCGCCCCAACAGAATTCGGCATCCGTCTCACCGCCACCGGGACGGCGGTCAACAATACCGTTGTGAACGCTATTGACCCGACAGGGGTCTCTACATCCGGAAAAGGCTTTTTCGGCGGGATCCGGAGGAATAATGTCGCCTACGGGGGCAGGGAAGGCTTCGAGATCTTCGTTAGCTGCCCTAGCGCAACTTTCCCGATATACAGCCTCGCTTTTGCCAACTCCTATGCCGATTTCATGACCTTTTGCTCCAACGGCTCCGGTAATGACCTGACCGTCGACCCGCAGTTCGAACAGCTCTATGCCTCGTCCTCGTCCGGCCTGACGGCGACGACCCTGACCGATGCCACGGCCAACTGGACCGCCGACGAGTGGAAGGGGTATTTCGTGACGCCGAACACAGCGGCCGCCCGGCCGCAGTACTTCATGGTCCTCTCCAACACGGCGACCACCCTGACCGTCGCCTCGACGCTTAGCCTCACGAACTACGGGGCGATCGGCAACGGCTACCAGATCACCGATTTCTCCCCCTCGGACGCCTCCCCGCTCCGGGACGCCGGGGCCAACACCGGTTCCCCGGCGACCGATATCTGGGGGACCAGCAGGCCCTGGAATGCGACGGTGGACATTGGGGCGGTGGAGTACGAGCCGCTGGCAACCCTTTCGATTAACGATCTGACGGTCAACGAGGGGAACTCCCCCACAACCGCGACCTTCACGATCACCAAGAGTCTGGCGACCAGCCGGCCGGTCAGCGTGCGGGCAACAACGACCGACGGGACGGCACTTGCCGGTTCCGACTACACGGCGGCGACGACCAACGTAAGCTTTGGCGCGGGCGAGACCACGAAGACGGTGACGTTTAACGTGACCGGCGATTTCAACGACGAGAACACCGAGACCTTTTTTGTCAACCTCACTCTCCCGGTCAATGCCACGATCGCGGACGGTCAGGGGATCGGAACGATCACCGACAACGACACCGCCGGGATCACGCTTATCCAGACCGCCGGTGACATTGCCGCGGCGGAGGGGGGTGCCGCCGGCACCTATACGGTTGTCCTGACCACCCAACCCGCGGCCAATGTCGTGATTACGGTCCGGGCGGGTGTCGAAATTTCGGTGACACCGGCCCAACTGACCTTCACGCCGGCCAACTGGAATATCGCCCAGACCGTCACGGTCGGGGCGGTGGATGATGCGCTGATTGAAGGGAACCATACCGCCCGAATCGCCCATGTCGTTGCGAGCAATGATACCGCCTATAATGCCTATTCTCTTGCCAATCTGACGGTGACGTTGACCGACAATGACGCGGTCGTTGCCGTCGCAGCCCCGACAGGGACAGGTGATGGTGGCGGGTCCACGGTGGGAGTTGCCTCAACGGATGGGGCCTCGGCAGCGGCGGCCGAGGGGTGGGTGGTGATCGGGACCAACTACGAGACGGGAGAGATCGCCTGCGGGCCGGTGACGACCGATAGTGCGGGGGACGCGGCCCTTGGGTGTGATCCGGCCAAAATCGTCGATCCAGCCGACCCCACCAAGGTGGTCCTGATCCTGACCGCCTATTCCGATGCCGAGGTCACGAGCGAGGCGAGCGCCCTCACGGTCACGCCAGCCACCGATGCCCTCACGGTGGAGAAATACTTTGAGTCCCCCTTCTCCGAATCCTCCGAGATGGATGCCGGCAGTGTCGATACCGGCGCGACGCTGGTGTTGGAACTGATGCGTCTCCAGGGGCCGGCCCGGCGGGATTGTTACGTGGACTTTCTCACGGAGGTTGTTGGAAATGCCTCTGAAACGGAGACGGGGGTCGGGGGGGTCGTTGGCGGGGCGAAGGCGATCGTCGACTGTGCCCTGGCCAGCACGAATTTCCGATTTGCGGATTATGGATTCGACAGCTCCTCGGAGCTGATCCGCCAGATCGCGGGTGGTGCACTGACCGCCTCGCAGGTGGATCGCCTCACAACGTTTGTCGCCGGCTTCTGTGGTTTGACCGCGGATGAGGCGCGAGAGATCCTGGAACAGTCGTCGGTCGTCGGCGCGCTCGGCCGGTTTGCCGACACCTACATTGCCGCCGATACGGCGACCTGTGAACAGGTGAGCGACAGCTCCGAAGAGCGCACCGCCTGGAGCGAGCTTGCCACCTCTCTGGAACCGGATGACTTTTCGGATGCAACCGGCGGTGTTCCGCCGGTGATTGGGACCTCCTCCTCCGAGATGATCTCCTTCGCACGCGATCCGGGGCACCTCGGGACCTTCCGGGACAGGCAGCGGGTTGAGGCGATCATCGGTGCGGTCCGGACCGGTTCCTCGACGATGACAACCGACAGGGTCCGTGCCCTCTTTGATCTGGTGGGAGGGATGGATATTCCCGAGGTGGACTACGATGTTGACTGGGGGCAATTGGGGGAGACCTTCCTCCAGGTGATTTCGACATCAGACGCCAACACCGTCACCCAGTACGCCGACATGCTGGGGAATGTGATCGTGAACCAGTATCTTGAGGAGGCGGCGGTCAGCACGCCGGAGACACTGCCGGAGATTGATTCGGGGGCGATCGACAGCCTGTTGAACCAGATGGAGAGTTACCAGACCTACGATCAACCGTCCGGCTATTGTCCGAGCGGGTATTTGGCGGGCTGTTATAACGTGAACCTGTATTCGTATTCGTCCGGAACAGGGTATTAAGGAGGCAAGCGATGCGGAGAGGGGATAAAAAGATAATGAGGGTGATCGCAGGGGTGACCGTCACCCTTTATTTGATGATCTTTGCCGCGTGCCAGGCGGGGATCAGGGGTTCCGAGAAGTCCAAAGAGGAGACGACGTCACAAACCCAGGGCATCACGATCCGAACCCACGTCGTCGATCCCCGCACCACTGAGTAATTCAATCCCACCGCCGGAACGCAAATAGCCGTCCCTTCAATAACGCTTATTGACAACCATATGATATTTTAATATATCATATGAATTGGAATGACCTTTAATCGTTTTCTCGATTGGCTGTTGGGGGACAAGGTCTATCTCGCCGTCTACCGGATCCTCAACCGTCAGCGGGAGGGACTGACCGGGAGGGGGCTCGCCTCGCTCGTCAAGACCTCCCCGTTCAAGATCAACCAGGTCCTGCGCCGGCTGGTGGCCGAGGGGGTTTTGGAATCCTCGGTTGTCGGGCGGGCCCATCTGTACCGGTTCAATCCGAGGCATGTTTTGGTGAGTGACGTGATTCTTCCACTCATTAATCGGGAGGAAAAAGTTTTCCAGGAGCTCGGTTCTCAAATAATGCGACGACTTAATCCGAAGCCCTTTTCAATTATCCTCTATGGCAGCGTGGCTCGCGGAGAAGAACAGCCCTCGAGTGATCTTGACCTCTGTCTGGTTTATGCCGACGGTGTTTCTCCACCGGGAAAGGCCACCGAGACGGGCGATCTTCTCCGGGAATGGGCCACGCGCACCTACGGCAACCCCGTTTCCATTCGTCGCAGTCTCATTTCCCTGTTCCAGCAGCGCGCGCGTGAAGGAGATCCCCTTGTCCGAAACATTATTCGGGAAGGGATAGTGATTCATGGGAAGTCCATTCAGGAGGTTCTCGATTATGACGCCAAAAAAGTTAAGCACGGCAGAAGTCCCCAAAGGGGAGTTTAGAAATTATCGCGATAAAGGGAAGCAATTCGCCGCTGTCATGCGAATTTGCCTTCAGCAGGGGGATTGGGATGCCGCTGTTCTCAATGGGGTTCACGCCTCCATCTGTCTTGCGGATGCCGTCACGGTTTTTCTGATCGGCAAACGGAGCACCGGGAAATCTCATCAAGACGCCGCCTTTCTCTTGAGCCAGGCGACGGGGCAAGATGACGAGGGTCGCCGTCAGGCGGATCGGCTCGCCCAGATTCTCAACTGGAAACACGACGCCGAGTACGAACCGACGCGGGCCACCGAAACAGAGGCGCGTGATTTCGAAAAAACTGTCACCCGATTTGTTCAGTGGGCAGAATCAAGGCTTCCCCGATAAGGGGTGGGGGTTGCCTAATCCCACCTTCCGGGAATTTTGCGGCCGCATTGGGGGCAGAGGCCGCCCGGTTTCAGCCGGTTGGCAAGGACCTCAAAACCGACTCGTTCGATGAGCAAGGCGTTGCAGGCGGGACAACAGGTGTTCTCCCGATCTCCCACCTCACCGGGACGGTTGCCGGGATAGACGAAGTTTAAGCCCTCCTCTTTGCCGATTTCATAGGCACGAATCAATTGCCGAACGGCGGTGTTGTCGTGATCCTTCATCCGGTAATCCTTGTGAAAGGCGGTGACGTGCCAGGGGATATCCTTCGAGATGCCGGCGAGGAACTTGGCGATCTCCCGTAGCTCCGTTTCTGAATCGTTGAATCCCGGGACGATCAGCGTCACGATCTCCAGCCAGAACCCCATCTGATGGAGCCGGCCGATCGTGTCGAGGACCACCGACAACACCCCTCCCAATTCACGGTAGTGCTTGTCATCGAACCCCTTCAGATCCACCTTGTAGAGATCGACCCACGGTTTGATGTATTCCAGCACCTCCGGTGTCCCGTTGCCGTTGGAGACATAAGAGGTGATCAAGCCGACCTGCTTGGCCTCTTTAACGATCCGCGCCCCCTCCTCCTCCGCGAGTTTCACGAATTTCACCGGGGTCAATTCAGTCGGCCGCGCCGTCGCCTTTGGATCGCGAA
Organism: uncultured Pseudomonadota bacterium; assembly: GCA_964471095.1. Classification (GTDB taxonomy): domain Bacteria; phylum UBA10199; class UBA10199; order JACPAL01; family JACPAL01; genus CAYYFU01. The sequence goes on along the minus strand of CAYYFU010000042.1, from coordinate 1,310 downwards.
GCGCCTGACTTGTATACCAGTTTTGGCAGTAACCGCAGTGATAATCACACCCGAGCATCCCGAAGCTCATCGCGAGCGAACCGGGATACGCATGGAAGAACGGTTTCTTCTCGACCGGATCGAGCTGCAGAGAACCAACGTAGCCGTGCGGGACCTGAAGGGTGCCGCCGGCATTGAATCGGACGAGACAGATCCCATGCCTCCCCTCCGGGATCACGCACCGGTGGCCGCAGGCAAAACAACGGACCTTTCCCCCCTCCAGCTTCTCGTACAAAACCCCCTCGCGGGTCCTCTCCTGGAGGAGCTTGTTGAGCGGTTGGACCTCGGGTATCGGCAGTGCCATATCCTGATGATAGGAGCGGCGATTCTCGCTGTCCAGTCGGTTTCAAAGAGGGAGGTTCAGGAACTCCCGCAAATGTTGTTCCAGCACGGCACGGTCCTGGGGGAGAAACGGGCGCAGCTTGAAATCGTTGATCACCATCACGGAGAATTTTTTCCATTCCTCATAACAGCGGGGGCAGGTGAGTTCCAAAAGAAGTTTTCCCATCGGACCCGGCATCGGTGGTTCGGCAAGGGATTCGGACTGTTGGCCGCAACGGCGGCAGGTGATCGTGGACATCGTTAAAACCTTCTCGTTTTCACCCCGGCCTCTCTCAGGAGTCTCGTCGTGACCTCCATCAAGGGGTAATGGGCGTTATAAACCACTTCCCTGATCCCTGAATTGATAACCATCTTCGTACAAATCAAACAAGGGGAATAGGTCGTGTAGAGGACCGCCTCTTTGATATTCACGCCGTGATAGGCCGACTGGGTGATCGCGTTCTCCTCCGCATGGGAGCAGAAGCATTCATCCAGATTTTTTCCGGAGGGGCCGAATTGGTTGCAACGGGGACATCCCCCCTCATTGCAGTTTTTCACCCCCCGCGGGGTCCCGTTGTAACCTGTTGAAATTATTCTCTTATCCTTGACGATCACCGCGGCAACCCGCCGCTTCAGACAATTACTTCGTTGGGCGACGGTCCGGGCGATCTCGATGAAGTATTGATCCCAATCGGGGCGCGGTTTTTTTTTTGCGAGTTCGCGTACGATCCGACGCACCTTTCCCTGCAGGTTGGCCAAGGTGCCGTTGTTATCCAGGATCCGGTCGGCCAGCTTTTCCGTGGCAAGGAGCTGTTGGGACGACCGGTTTCCGCTCTTGAACTCCCGCTCCTCCGTCGTCACAAAGGAGCGGTAGGTGGTCGGGTCGTTTTCCCGCCTTCGGGAACGGATCCGTTCGAACCGGGTCCGCCGGGTTGCCCGGATATGGAGCA
>CAYYFU010000041.1:0-10382 GCA_964471095.1 uncultured Pseudomonadota bacterium | reverse complement strand
GGCCTGATCCGGTTTGGGTCGCGAATGGACTTCTATCTGCCGCTGGAGTGCACGGTTGCCGTGAAAGTGGGGGACCGGGTGCGGGGCGGCGAAACGATTGTCGGGAGGTTGCCATGAAACGGATGCCGCTGTCCAAGGGGATCTACCTGTTGCCGAATCTCTGCACGACCGGGAGCCTGTTTTTCGGGTTCTACTCGATCGTGCACGCGATCGGCCACGATTTTTACCGGTCCGCGATGGCCATTTTTGTTTCGGCGATTTTTGACCTGCTGGACGGGCGGATCGCCCGGATCACCCGGAGCGAGAGCGATTTCGGGATCGAATACGACTCGCTGGTCGATCTCGCCTCGTTCGGTCTCGCCCCCGGCATCCTCCTCTATACCTGGGCGCTCCACGACTTTCACCGGATCGGATGGCTCGCGGCGTTTCTCTATTTTGCCTGCGGGGCGCTGCGACTCGCGCGCTACAACATCCAGATCGAGACCGTGGAAAAAAAGCGGTTTCAGGGGCTCCCGATCCCGCTGGCGGCCATGGCGGTTGCAAGCCTGGTGCTGTTGTGTGACGGCAAATACGCCCCCCCGTCGTGGAAGGGGCCGCTTGCCCTGACGTTGCCGCTGATCCTTGCCCCGCTGATGGTCAGCCGGATCCGCTACCGGAGCTTCAAGGACTTTGACCCGCGAAGCCGAAACGGTTTTTATCTGCTTGTGCTGGCGGTGGGATTGATCATCCTGATGGCGACCAACACCGACCTGGTGCCGTTTTTCGTCTTTCTCGCCTACATCTTCTCCGGCCCGGTTGAAGAGATGATCCTCTGGTGGCGGGGGAGGGAAAAGACGGCGCCATCGTGGCGCCGGAAAACGGCAAGGATCTCGATGCTGGCGGGCGGCACCGACGAGAAGAGAACGCCATGACGGAAACGGTAAAAATTTTCGATACGACGCTCCGGGACGGCGAACAATCCCCCGGATTCAGCATGGATTTGCCGGAAAAGCTCCAGATGGCCCAGCAGTTGGCCCGACTGGGGGTCGATGTGATCGAGGCCGGCTTTCCGATTGCCTCGACCGGTGATTTTGAGTCGGTCCGACGCGTTGCCCGGGAAATTCGGGGCCCGGCCGTCGCCGGACTCGCGCGCGCGAACCAGACGGACATTGATCGATGCTGGGAAGCGGTGAGACCGGCGGAAAAACCGAGGATCCATGTCTTTATTGCCACCTCGGATATCCATCTTCAATTCAAGTTGAGAAAGAGCCGCGACGCTGTCTTGCAGGAGGCGGTCGCGGCGGTTCGTCACGCGAAACAATATACCCCCGATATCGAGTTTTCTGCCGAGGATGCGACCCGCAGCGATCCCGCGTATCTTGCGCAAGTGGTTCAGGCGGTGATCGAAGCGGGTGCGACGACGATCAACATCCCCGACACCGTGGGTTACACGATCCCGTCGGAGTTTTCCCGACTGATTCGACAACTGAAAAATGTTCCGAACATCGATCGGGCGACGATCAGCGTTCACTGTCACAATGATTTGGGACTCGCGGTTGCCAATTCGCTGGCGGCGGTGGAGGCCGGGGCCCGGCAGGTGGAGTGCACCATCAACGGGATCGGCGAACGGGCCGGGAATGCCTCGCTCGAGGAGATCGTGATGGCGCTCAAGGTGCGGCAGGAGAAGCTTGGTCTTGTTACCGGCATTCGGACGGAACAGCTGTTTCCAACGAGCCGCCTGCTGGCCCACATTACCGGGATCGGCGTTCAGCCGAACAAGGCGATCGTCGGGGCGAACGCCTTTGCCCACGAGTCCGGTATTCATCAGGACGGACTGCTCAAGTCGGAATTGACCTACTCGATCATGACCCCCGATCAGGTCGGGGTGACGGCGCACCAGTACATTATGGGAAAGCACTCGGGACGGCATGCCTTTCGCGAGAAACTCAAGGCCATGGGTCATCAACTGGAGGAGGCGCGGTTTGAACAGACGTTTACCCGGATGAAGGAGCTGGCCGACAAGAAGAAACGGGTCTTTGATGAGGATATCGAGGCACTCATCGCCTCACAGACCGCGACCGGACCGGAGAAATTTATCCTGGAGGATCTGCGGTTTCAGAGCGGCACGAACGTGACGCCGCGGGCGACCGTGAAGCTGAGAATAAAAGGGAAGACGAAGTCTGCGACCGCCTCTGGCGATGGCCCGGTCGATGCCGCCTTTCAGGCGGTACGGAAACTCACCCACTTCAAGGGGACTCTCGCAAAATTCTCGATCAACGCCCTGACCGGCGGGACCGATGCCCAAGGGGAGGTAACCGTGGCGGTTGAGCAAGAGGGGAAGACGACACGCGGTGTCGGTTCCCACACCGATATTGTCGTCGCCTCCGTCAAGGCGTTCCTTGCAGCACTCAATCGTCTTGAATCGTTGCCGAAGCCGCAACGGGCCGAAAAAGGGATTTAGCAATGCCAGCTTGCTTTTCCTGCGGTGGCGAGTTGCAGGTCGTTGACCGGATAGGCCGGTCGGAGTCCTGTCCCAAGTGCGGGGCGGATCTGCATTGCTGCCGGAACTGCAAGTTTTATGATCCCTCCGCCTACAACGAATGCCGGGAACCTCAGGCGGAACGCGTACTGGAGAAGGATCGGTCCAACTTTTGTGATTATTTTGAAATAGCCAATCAGCCGTACTCGATGAAGGGGAACGACGCTGCGGCGTCGGCCAAGCAAAAACTGGAGGCATTATTCCGAAAGAGATAAACATCCTGGTGTTGCCGGGGGATGGGATCGGACCGGAGGTAACAGAGGCGGCGATTGAGGTGCTGGGGCGGGTCGTCGATCGCGCACAGATTGAGAGGGCCGACGCGGGTGGTTGTTCCATTGACCGTCACGGAATACCACTGACTCCCGGGGTTCTAAAAAAAGCCAAGGGGGCCGATGCCGTCCTGCTCGGTGCGGTTGGGGGACCCCAATGGGACGGCCTCCCGCATGCGAGGCGTCCGGAACAGGCCCTGCTGGGGCTCCGTTCCGGGCTGAAGCTGTTTGCCAACCTGCGGCCGGCAAAGATATTCGGGTCGCTTGCCGAGGCCTCATCGTTGAAGCGTGAGGTGGTGGAGGGGATCGACATCCTCATGGTTCGTGAACTGACCGGGGGGATCTACTTTGGAAAACCACGGGGGATTCGTGGCACCGGAAAGGGGAGACGAGGGATCAATACCGAGGTTTATACCGTGGGTGAGATCGAGAGGATCGGCCGCGTTGCCTTCGAGTCGGCCCGGGGGCGGAAGAAAAAAGTGACCTCGGTGGACAAGGCGAACGTGTTGGAGAGCTCGATGGTTTGGCGGGAAACGATGAGTCGACTGGGCAAAAAGTATCCGGAGGTCACCTTGGAACATATGTACGTTGATAATTGTGCGATGCAACTCATTCGGAACCCCCGGCAATTTGATGTCGTCGTCACGAGCAATCTCTTCGGCGACATCCTCTCGGACGAGGCGGCGATGCTGACCGGATCGATCGGAATGCTCCCCTCGGCCTCCTGGGGGGAGGCCAAAAACCGGCTGGGGTTGCCTCGAGGTCTGGACGAGCCGGTCCATGGGAGTGCCCCGGATATCGCCGGTCAGGGGCTTGCTAATCCGCTGGCAACCATTTTATCGTCCGCCCTGCTCGTTCGCTACTCCCTGGGTCGGGAGGATATGGCAAAAAGGATCGAGCAGGCGGTTCAAGAGGTGCTCCAGGCCGGCTCTCGCTCCCCGGATTTGGGGGGAAAATCAGGGACGCGGCAAATGACGGAAGAGGTTTTAAAGAGGTTATGAGTCGATCGAAAAAATACCATGTCGCGGTGGTCGGCGCCACGGGTGCCGTGGGACGCGAGATGATTTCCGTCCTGGCCCAAAGAAAATTTCCGGTGGGCAAGTTAAGACTATTGGCCTCCGAGCGGAGTGTCGGCGAGAAACTGGAGTTCGCGGGATCGAAAATTCCGGTCGAGGTTCTGGACGAAAAATCATTCGAGGGCGTGCAGGTTGCCCTGTTCTCTGCGGGCGGTTCGATCAGCGAGCGATTTGCGCCGGTGGCGGCCCGCTCCGGTTGCGTGACCATTGATAATTCCAGTGCGTTTCGGATGGATCCCGAGGTGCCGTTGGTGGTCCCGGAGGTGAATCCTCTCGACATCGAATGGTTTGAAAAAAAGAGGATCATTGCCAACCCCAACTGTTCTACCATTCAGATGGTTTGTGTCTTAAAGCCGATTCATGACGCGGCCCGCCTCAAACGGGTCGTGGTTTCCACCTATCAATCGACCGCCGGGGCGGGGCAGAAGGCGATGAATGAGCTCTCCGAACAGGTGACGGCGCTCTTCAGCCAGCGGGAGATCAAAAAAAAGGTTTTTCCACATCAGATCGCCTTCAACTGCATCCCCCAGATCGACGTTTTTTTGGATAACGGCTACACGAAGGAAGAGATGAAGATGATCAACGAGACCCGCAAGATCCTGGGAGAACCGACCCTGAAGGTGACCGCGACGGCCGTCCGGGTTCCGGTTTTTTGCGGCCATTCCGAGTCGGTCAATATTGAGACGGAAAAGAAACTGACCGTTGCCGAGGTTCGGCGGTTATTGCAAAAGGCCCCGGGAGTGATCGTCAAGGATGATCCCGCAAAAAGTGAATACCCCCTGGCGATCGAGGCGACCGGCAAGGATGAGGTTTTTGTCGGGCGGATCCGTCAGGACGACACCGTTCCGAATGGGATCAACCTCTGGGTGGTGGCGGACAACCTTCGCAAAGGGGCTGCGCTGAATGCGGTGCAGATTGCGGAAATTTTGGTGGAAAAATACTTCTAGAAATCCAGAAAATCGACTTCTTCGATATCGACATCGCCCGAGCCATCATTTTCGACACTGACATTGCCAACATCCTGCTGGGCGATATCGACCGACTCCTGAGCCAGCTCGGCGCCGACTCCTTCGTCGGTAAAGAGCTCACGGCGCATCCCTTCCTTCTCGATCATCCAGTTGAGGGCGAGTGAATAGAGGCCGTCGGAGACCAGCGACTGGGCGTAGGGGACGTCTTCCTGCTGGGCCCGCATCAGTTCGCTCCATTCAATCCCCTCGACCCCCAGATTTCTCATCTGATTCGCAAGGCCGTTCAGATCGGCGATCGAGACCTCAAAGCCGCCAAACTCACCGGCAAACCCGTTGTAACTGTCGATCCCGTCCCCCCCATAGACGATGTCCTTTTTCCCCTCGTCCGGCCCGGTATGGCCGGTAAAGACCAGGTCATCCCCCCCCCCCGGCGTCGACAAAGGTGGGTCCTTTTCCGACATCGATTACGTCCCGGTCCCCACCGCCATAGACAGTATCCCTTCCTGCCGTTCCACGATAGATGTCTTCGCCAGCACCGAGGTAGATCGTTGATTCATAACTGGTGTTGCCGTGAGTCATGACAAAGTCGCTGCCGTCACCCGCATCGACGGTGGAGCCGGCCTCCACGTCGAAGTAGTCATCCCCACTGGAGCCCCGGAAGTTGGCCCGAAGCGAGGATTCAACCTTGGCCGCCCGATCCAGCTGAATCGTCAGTTTCTGGTCATTGACCAGGTCCATCCCCCCCTCCAGGATCAATCGGTAAATCACCTCACCGGCGCGATTTTTCCCTTCCAAGACCGCCGAGGGACCGTGCTGGCGGACATTCCATTGGGTCAATTCCTGTCCGTCATGACTCGCCTTGAGGTTGACGGTGAGCGGGTTTCCCCCCTCCGGCGCGGTCACGGTGAAGCGTTGTTCAAAGACCCCGCGGACGGTTCGTTCTCCTCCCTGATCCGGAGAACGCCCGTCAGCAAACGGGCTGGAGACGTTTTCGACAGTCACCCCGTCCCCGAAGTGAATTCCACTGGTCACGTTTTGGACGGAGTCGGTGTTCATTTTTGAATCGGCATCAAAATTAATCGTCCGGACCTTGACTTCTCCTTCGATAAAGATTCTCCGGTCATTTTTGACCTCGATTTTTTGCGAACCGTTTTTAATGACCAGGGTGTCACCGATTTGACGAATTTCAACCTCCCCGCCGGAGGCGCGAATCACGATGTCTTCGTTGCCGGAGGCGAGAGAACGGTCCGCACCGGTCCCATTCAGGTCAATCTCAATCGACTCAGACGAGGGATCGCCCCACTGGGGAGGCACCGGGGGTTCTTCTTCCCCCGGGCTCTGAATGTTGACTCCGGTTGATTCTCCCTCAGAGGCGGTCGAAACCGTACTCAAACCCAAGCGATCACGAACTTCTTGAGAAATCTGTTGGGGATCCATGAACCCATCCTGGTCGGCGTCCGCATACAGCGGGTTGAACCGCCCCGCGGTTCGGCTGTCGCCGCGCTGACGGGCGTCATTGTAGCCGCGGATCTCCCAGTCGTCGGAGATCCCGTCAAAGTCGGTATCGGTATTTCGCGGATCCGTGTGCAGTGCCGCTTCACCGGCGTTGCTGATTCCATCCCCGTCGATATCCGGATCGTTCAGGTCAATTGCCCCGTCCTGATCCAGGTCTGATTCGAGGATCTCCCGGTGTTTCTCGATCAGCGAGGCCATCTCCTGTTGCAGGCGACGCGCCTCCGGGGTGTCGAGTTGTCCCAACTGATCGTACAAGACCTCCATCCGGCGGAGTTGATCCTCAAGCACCTCGGGGTTTTCGGGGATCTCCCCGGCAGATGCATTGCTGAGCTGAGTGGAGACGACCTCGCCCGCTTGGGTTGAGACCCGCTCCGTTGATTGGATCCGGGTAACCGTCCGTGGTTCGGCAGGGTTGGAGCCCTCTCCCGCGGGGATCGGTTGTCCGTTGTTTCTGATACCGTTAATCGACACGTTATTCGACCTCTCTCCTAAGAAAATAGCAATCCGTATGCCAGTTATGCCCCAGGGGCGTAATAATAAGTCATTGATTTTATTAACTATTTATAAAAATATTTGCCGAGGGCCAATTGAATAGAGGTCGACCGAGTCAATTCTGGGGTTTCAAGACCCCAATTCGATCCCTTGACTTTACCGGGGAAAAGACGTGAAAAAGATCCGTGCAGCTCCTCTGGGTCCTCCTCATTTTACTGACTCCAGCCTCCCTGTTGGCGCAGGAGGTGACGGTTCCCACGGTGGGGGGGCCGCTGAAGGAGGAGGTCGCGGCGATTCATCAACTGGCTGGCGAGGGAAAACTGGATGAGGCGATCCGGCGCCTGACGACACTTTTGGCGGAAGTGAATGTCGATCGGATCCGGCTTCAGTATGACTTGGCGAATCTTCTCTTCGTCCAGGGAAGATACCGTGAGGCGAGGGGTGCCTACCAAAAGGTTCTCTTGCTGGCCGAGGAGGAGAATGATCTGGTGCTTCGCTCCCGAGAACGGATTGCCAAGATGAAAGAGCGCGAAACCAAAAAGAAGGATGAGTTTGCGTTACGGCTCATCGATATTGAAACCGCCCTGGATGCCGGCCAGCTTCCCCCTTCCGGGGCGAAGGAATTTTTGAAATCGGTGGAGCAAAATCCGACCTCTCTTTATCGGGAAAAGGCAGAGGAACTCATGCGTCGGATTCATGATAAAGAAAATGAGTTGGCCCGGGTGATCTTGAATGAGGCGAGGCGGCTCTTTGATCAGGATAAAAATTATCTTCAGGTCATTTCTCTCCTGGAAACCGTTCAGCGCGACTATCCGGATACGGAGGAGATGGATTCAGTCAAAATTCTCTTGGAAGAGACGGAACGGCGTCTCCATCGGACACAGCGGGGAACCGCTTCTCAGGTTCCCTCGCTCCAGGAGGCGAGATAGTTTTTCTGCTCGGCGGTGAGCTCGTCAATGCGGATTCCCATCCCGGCCAGTTTCAGACGGGCCACTTCCTGGTCGATCGCCTCCGGAACCGGGTAGACCTTTTTTTGCAGCTTGCCGGCATTTTGCAGATATTCGGCGGAGAGGGCCTGATTCGCAAAACTCATATCCATCACGCTCGAGGGGTGGCCTTCGGCAGCGGACAAGTTGACCAGACGCCCTTCGGCCAGAAGATTGATTCGGCGCCCATTGGCGAGCTCATACTCCACAACGAAATCTCGGAGGGTCCGGGTCTTTTGAGAGAGCTTTTCCAGGGCGGGGATGTCAATTTCCACATTGAAATGGCCGGAATTGGCCACCATGGCGCCATCCTTCATTTTTTCAAAATGCTCCCGGCGTAAAACCGATTTATTCCCGGTGACCGTGCAGAAGAAGTCTCCGATCGGAGCCACCGCGGCGAGCGGGACGACTTCAAAACCATCCATCACCGCCTCGAGCGCCTTGAGCGGATCAACTTCGGTCACAATGACCCGCGCACCCATCCCCCGGGCTCGCAAGGCCAGCCCTTTGCCGCACCACCCATAACCACAAACGACAAAGACGCTCCCCGCAAAGAGCCGATTGGTTGCCCGGATGATCCCATCCACGGTGCTTTGTCCCGTCCCGTAGCGGTTATCGAACAGATGTTTGGTCAATGCCTCATTGACGGCGATGATCGGGTAGCCCAGCACCCCATCCTTCTCCATGCTTTTGAGACGGATCACGCCGGTGGTCGTTTCCTCCGTCCCCCCAACAAGACTCGCCAGCTGTCCCTTCCGCTTCTGATGGAGGGTGCTGACCAGATCGGCGCCGTCATCCATGGTGACCGTCGGTTTCAGATCGAGAACCGCCTCAATATGCCGATAATAGGTGGCGTTGTCCTCTCCCTTGATGGCAAAGACCGGCAGGTCATGCCGGGTGGCCAACGCGGCGGCGACGTCATCCTGGGTAGACAGCGGGTTGGAGGCACAGAGCGACACCTGGGCGCCTCCTTGCTTGAGGGCCACCATCAAGTTGCCGGTCTCGGTGGTGACATGGAGGCAGGCAGCAATGCGCAGACCCTTGAGAGGCTTTTCCTTTTCGAATCGCGTCTGGATCTGCCTCAGAACCGGCATATTTTGGGCGGCCCATTCCATCCGCAGGACACCCGATTCAGCCAGACCCTTGTTCTTAATGTCGCAAGTCATCGGCATCTCCTCTAGGAACCGGTGGTGACCCGATTCTCGGATCGGATGACGGGACGTGCCGTCAATCCCTTGGCACTCGACCGTTTGGACCGACGAACATCACTGGCCAGCGCCTTGACCTCCTCCGCCCGATTGGTTTTCTCCCAGGTGAAATCAGGGTCCAGACGGCCAAAATGGCCATACGACGCCGTTTTTTGATAGATCGGTCGCCGAAGATCCAGGGTTTGGATAATGGAGGCCGGCTTGAGGCTCCAAATTTCCCCGGCGATCTGGGCCAGCTTTTCATCAGCCACCTTTCCTGTCCCAAAGGTGTCCACCATGAAGGAAACCGGCTCCGGATAACCGATCGCATAGGCGATTTGGACCTCGCATCGGTGGGCCAGTCCTGAGGCGACGATATTTTTAGCGATGTAGCGCGCCATATAGGAGGCGGAACGATCGACCTTGGTCGGATCTTTTCCGGAAAAGGCCCCGCCGCCGTGACGTCCCCATCCGCCGTAGGTATCCACGATGATCTTTCGACCGGTCAGGCCGCAATCCCCCAGCGGACCCCCGACCACAAACCGCCCGGTCGGATTGATCAGATATTCGGTTTGATCCAGCATGGAGGAGGGGAGGGTTTTCTTGCAAATCTCTTCAATGACCGATTCGCGGAGCGTCTCATAGGAGACATCCTCGGCATGCTGTGTCGAAATAACCACCGTCCGGATCCTGACCGGCTCGTTATTACGATATTCAACGGTGACCTGCGATTTTCCGTCCGGTCTGAGGAATTGAAGCGTTCCCTTCTTGCGTGCCTCCGCCAAGCGAAGCGTTAATTTATGGGCAAAGAGGATCGGCATCGGCATCAGTTCGGTGGTCTCATCGGTCGCATAACCAAACATCAGCCCCTGGTCCCCGGCCCCCTGTTCTTTAAAGAGTCCCTCACCTTCCGTGACCCCCTGGGAGATGTCTGGGGATTGTTGACCGACGGCGACCTGAATCTTGCAAGTTTTGGCATCAATGCCAAAACGGGCATCGGTGTAGCCGATATCGGTAATGACCCGACGGGCGATTTTTTCATAATCAACTTTTGCCTGGGAGGTAATTTCCCCCGCCACAACAACCAGATTAGTGGCGGCGAGGGTTTCGCAGGCCACCCGTGAGGAGGGGTCCTGGGCGAGGAGGGCATCCAGGACGGCATCCGAGACCTGATCGCAGAGTTTATCGGGGTGACCCTCGGTCACCGATTCGGAACTAAACAGAAAGTCTTTGCCCATGGGAGGCTCCTTTCAAAAAGCTTGAAGGGACGATTCCTAGAATAAAAGAAAGGTCGGGTCAAGCCTTTGTTATTTCTCTGTGGTAGCTCCATGAAAACGTCAGTCTAACTGCTCCGTGATTATGTCAGTAGGT
>CAYYFU010000040.1:4286-10430 GCA_964471095.1 uncultured Pseudomonadota bacterium | reverse complement strand
CTCCCCCCCAAGGCCCCGGGGATGACTCCCCAAGTTGTTGAAAACAAACCAGTTCCGATAGCCCCCCCCTTGGAAAAGCTGCCGGTTGGCACTGAGAGCAGTTTTGGGAACCAACTGGTTTCATGGAAGTTATCGTCCTTTGGGGGGGAACTACATTCGGTCCTCCTCAAGAATTATCAACAAGGTGTCGATAAGAAGAGTGAGCCAATTGAGCTTGTATTATCCGACCAGGAGCGCGCCCTGTTCCTTTCCTGCGGTGACTGCAATCTCCCACTCCCCTCCGACTCCTCTTATCGAGTGGTCGCTCAAGGCGAAGGGGAGATCCTCTTTGAGGCGAGAGGTGCCACGACGAGGGTGGAGAAGAGGTATCGATTTAAGGGGGGATACCCCTTTGCCGTGGAAATTCGGCTCCATAACCTCTCCTCCGAGACATTTTCCGGTCGAGTTGGTTTAGGTTGGAAGGGGGGACAGAAGAAGACGACGACGACGGGCCTGTTCAGTTTTCTGAAAGGGCCAGCCGACCAACGGGGGCTGATTTATCAACTGGGCGGGAAGATCCATCATTATAACGAGGGCCAGACCACCGAGGTAACCGGACCGATTGCCTGGGCCGGCATCGAGGAGCGTTATTTTCTGATCGCCCTGGTCGCCAGGCGTCTTTCCGAAACCAGCCAACTGCGCATGACCGGTGGGGACCCGCAGGTTTCCGTTGCCCTTTCCACCGATCGGCTCGTGATTCCGCCCGGCGGGATGCATGAGGAGGTTTTTACCCTTTATGCCGGTCCCAAGGATCGGGAGGTTTTGAAAACGGTCGGGATTGGCCTGGAACGGGCGGTTGATTATGGATTTTTCTCTTTTTTTGCGATTCCGATCTTAAAACTCCTGATCTTCTTTCAATCCCTGGTTAAAAACTGGGGGGTTGCGATTATCCTGCTGACGATTGTGGTGAAGATCCTGTTGAATCCCCTCTCGATCAAATCCTTAAAACAGATGAAGGAGATGCAGAAGATCCAGCCGAGACTCGCGGAGCTCAAGGAGAAGTATCAGAATGACCGTCAGAGGTTGAATCTGGAGACGATGCAGCTTTTTAAGAGCCACAAGGTGAATCCACTGGGGGGGTGTCTGCCGATGCTGGTCCAGATGCCGATCTATATCGCCCTCTACAAGGTCCTTTATAACGGGATTGAACTGTATCATGCCCCGTTTTTCTGGTTTTACCGCGACCTCTCCGCCCCGGATCCGTATCTTATCTTGCCAATCCTGTTGGGGATTTTCATGGTGTTGCAACAAAAAATGTCGCCGTCCACCTCCGCGGACCCGACCCAGCGGCAGATGATGATGATGATGCCGGTGATGTTTACCGTCTTTATGTTATTTCTCCCGCTCGGGTTGGTTCTCTATATCTTCGTCAACACGGTCATGACCGTCGCCCAACAGTATCTGTTCCAGCACGACCTTCGGTTGCGTAACCTGTTAAGACCAAGGCAAGAACCTTAAGCTTTTTTAACCGCTTGGTGCCAGCGGGCCAGATGGTCGGTGACCTCTTTTTTGGGCATCTGCGGGGTGAAGCGCCGGTCCTCCTTCCAATGGGAGGCGATCTCATCGCTGTTTTTCCAGAGGGAGACGGCGAGGCCGGCCAGAAAGGCGGCGCCCAGGGAGGTGGTTTCCACATGTCGCGGCCGGGAGAGCTCGACACCGAGGAGGTCGGCCTGGAACTGCATCAGGAGATTGTTCGTCGAGGCTCCCCCATCGACCTTGAGGATTTTAAGCCTTTTCCCCAGATCCTTTTCCATCGCCTTCAGGATGTCGTACTGAAGAAAGGCGATCCCCTCCAGGGTAGCACGGGCCAGATGAGCGGCGGTCGTGCCACGCGTCAGCCCGGTGATCAGCCCTCGGGCCTCCGCATTCCAATAAGGGGCCCCCAGCCCGACAAACGCCGGCACAAAGGTCACGCCACCACTGTCGGGGACAGAGCCCGCCAGCGATTCGACCTCGGATGATTTTTGCAACAGATGCAATCCGTCCCGTAACCATTGGACCGCGGCCCCCGCAATAAAGGCGCTCCCCTCCAGGGCGTACGTTACATGACCATTGGTCTTCCAGGCGACCGTCGTCAAAAGATGGGAACGAGACCGAACCGGCTTGGCACCGGTATTCATGAGCAGGAACGAGCCGGTTCCATAGGTGCACTTGGCCTCCCCCTCCCTGAAACAGGTCTGACCGAACAGGGCGGCCTGTTGATCCCCGGCGATCCCGGCGACCGGGATCCCATCGGGCAGTCCATCCACTCCCTTGGTATGGCCATAGACCTCTGAGGAGGCGGAGATGACCGGCAGAATCGTCGCGGGGATCCGAAAAATCTTCAGCAGTTCCGGGTCCCAACCAAGGGTCTTCAGATTCATCAGGAGGGTGCGGGAGGCATTGGAGACATCGGTGACATGAACCCCTCGCGTGAGCCGAAAGGTCAGATAACTGTCGACCGTCCCGAAACAGATCTCTCCCCGCTCCGCCCTGAGTCTGAGACCGGGCAGATGTTCCAGCATCCAATGCAGTTTCGTGGCGGAAAAATAGGGATCCAACACCAGGCCGGTCTTGGCGCGGATCTTGGGCTCCCATCCCCGTTTGCGCAGTTTTTCACAGAGAGGGGCGGTTCGTCGATCCTGCCAGACAATCGCCGGATGGACTGAAAGCCCGGTTCCCCTCTCCCACAGGATCGAGGTCTCCCGCTGGTTGGTAATCCCGATCGCCACGATCCTTTCCGGATCAATATCAGCCGCCCGGATGACCTCCTCAATCGTTTTGAGGGTCGACTCCCAGATCTCCTCCGGGTGGTGTTCGACCCAACCGGGTTGGGGGTAATACTGGGGGAATTCGTTCGTCTCTTTGGCGAGCAGATTCAGTTCCCGATCCAACAAGACGACCGTGGTGCCGGTCGTTCCCTGATCGATTGCCAAAACCAAATCTTTCATAAAACACCCTTTTCGCATTCCAGAAAGAATTCCAAGACCTTTTTCGCCACGATCTCCTTGTCATAATCCAGGGTCAGGACATGGTTCGAGCGTTCTAACGTCACCGTTTCAATGACGGGACTCCCAAGATGATTCTTGAACAGGTCCATACTGTCGTAGGGGGCGGTCGTATCCTGTCGCGAATGGATCAGCAAGACAGGGGCGGTGATCTTTTTTAGCTGGGGACGAAGTTCCCGCTGGAGCCGGACGATCTCGTTGATCGCAACGATCGGCATCTCTCCGTAACCGATAAATTTCTCCCGTTCGACCGGATCGGCAATGGAGGGACCATTTTTCTTTTTGAGGGGGGGGAAAGAGCCAGCCCCGGGGAGCCTCCCCAGGAAGGGAATCAGCCAACGGACGGCCCATCCCTGAAAGAGGACTTGGACCGTCCTCCCGTGGCCGGTGAGCAGGGGGATTTCGATCTCGAACCCGGCGGTACGAAGGGGGTGGGCCAGGGAATCCATCACACGGGGGGTTGCGGTGAATCCGTGGATCAACAAGGCACCGGGGGGAGGAGGCATCTGGAGGGGAGCCGTAGCATCGGAATTTGGTTTTGACAACGTTGCTAAACTGAATTAGCCGACCGGTGTGACCCTCGAAGAGATCTGTTTGCCGGTTAAAACGGAACTGAGCCAGGTGGATGAGGTGATCCATGCCCATCTCGCCTCCGCGGTTCCGTTTGTGACCCATGTGGCGGAATACACGACCCAAAATGGGGGGAAACGTCTTCGTCCGATTTTTTGCCTTTTTGCCTCCCGTTTGGCCGGGGTGAGCGGCCGAGCGGTCGTTGAATCGGCTGCCGCCATGGAATTTTTTCATACCGCGACACTCATGCATGATGATGTCATCGATGCGGCGGATTTAAGACGGGGCAAACCGTCTACCAACTCGCGGTGGGGGAACCAGGTGGCGGTTTTGGTCGGAGATTTTTTCTACTGCCGGGCCTCGGATCTGCTCGTCCGGACCGGGAACCTCCGGATCATTCAACTGATCACCCGGGTGATGCGAGTCACCACGGAGGGGGAGATCTTTGAAATCTCCAAGTCGAACGATCTGAACACCACCGAACAGGATTATCTCCGGATTGCCGAAGAAAAAACGGCGGTGTTGATCAGCGCCTCTTGTGAAATTGGAGGGATTTTGGGCAATGTCTCGGAGGAATTTACCGGGGCCCTTCGGGATTATGGTCGAAACGTCGGGATTGCCTTTCAATTGGCGGATGATGTGCTCGACTATGTCTCCGAGACCGATCGTTTCGGCAAGACCCGGGGGACCGACCTCCGGGAGGGAAAGCTGACCCTCCCGCTGATCCTGGCCCTGCGCAAGGCAAACGAGAATGAGCGACGAATCATCAAGGACACGTTGATCGCGGAAAAGCTGGAAGAGAGACATTTACGGGAAATCGTTTCGATTTTGGAAAAATACGACAGTCTCAAGGCCGCCTTGGCCCTGGCCCAGACCTTTGTTCAAAAGGCCAAGGAATCCCTGCAAATCTTCAAACCCTCCATGGAGCGGGAGGCGCTTAACTCACTCGCCGATTACGTGATCCAACGCGAGCACTGATTGCTGCTCACCAAGACATCTTTCAAAACCCGATCTTCTTTATTGGTCCAGGAGGCGGGGTCATCAACTGGCGGATCGCGTCGAAAACAGTCCTGAACTGTGAGTCGTATTTTTTCTCTAGTTCTTCTAATTTCCGAGCAAGGTCTTGGTGGGTAGCAAGGATCTGTCGAAGGCGGACAAAGACGCGCATTATTTCAATGCTCACGAGTATTGCCCGCCGGCTCCTCAGGACTGCAGAGAGCATCGCCACTCCCTGTTCGGTAAAGGCAAAAGGCAAGTATTTCCGATGAGTTCCACGCCCGGTAGTCTTTAAGGTCACAAATTGTGACCTTAAAGGTCCCTCTTCCTCCTTCGTCAGCTGAATCATAAAATCATTCGGAAAGCGCTCCCTGTTTCTTTTTACAGCTTGATTGAGCGCCTTAATCGGTACTCCGTAGAGATCAGCCAAATCCTGATCCAGCATCACCTTCTGTCCGCGAATCAGTAGTATCTTTTCCTCAATTCTTTCTGCCGGTAAAAGTGCGCTCATTATCTCCTCCTTTTGGGTAAGACCATCCCCCGCTGTCAGATAAGCAAATTAGGTGCCAGCGTCAGATGAGATAGAATCGGTCGAAAATAGTCAGTAGGGTTTGAGCACTAACCAGAAATCGAACTGTCCCGTCCGGAATTCAAACCATCGTTACCCTTCTCCCCTCACAAAACTCCTTGGCATAGCCATTGCAGTTACCGGCCTGTGCCTCAACCGCGGGGGGCAGAAAGGAAGTGTCATGGAAACGATTCATATCAAGGAT
The DNA here is from genome assembly GCA_964471095.1 of uncultured Pseudomonadota bacterium. Classification (GTDB taxonomy): domain Bacteria; phylum UBA10199; class UBA10199; order JACPAL01; family JACPAL01; genus CAYYFU01. The sequence continues at coordinate 5,065 of CAYYFU010000040.1, read as the reverse complement.
GTCTTCACCGTTTCGGAACGGGAGGGAGACCAAAAGAGCCGCTGGGCACGGATCGGGGTCGGGTTTGTCAATCGCGACAACTCGATCAATGTGATCCTGGATGCCTATCCGGTCAATGGCCGACTTCAAATTCGGGATCGGGAGACAAGAAAAACGACCAAAGGAGGAGTATCATGAAAAGACTCAGCGTGGCCCTCGGGGCCTTCTTAATGGTCGCCCAACTCGCTTGGGCTGCCCCCAAACAGCTGGAGGGGACGGTGAATCTCAATGCCGCCTCGTCAGAACAGCTGATGTTGTTGCCGGGAGTCGGTCCGGTCAAGGCGCAGGCGATCCTTTCCTATCGTCAGACCCATCCCTTTAAGGCGATTGCCGAACTGGGAGAGGTCAAAGGGATCGGCCCGAAAATGGTGAAGGGGTTGGAGAAGTATCTCACCGTGGAGGGACTCACCACCCTTCATGAGGTGAAGGCAGTGTCGGTCTCCAAGCCCACCCAGCCTTAGGGAATCATCAACAAGGCACAACCCCCGCTACCGGAAGGTGGCGGGGTTGTTTCTTCTATCGCCGCCGGCCGTTCCCAACGGAGCGCTTGGGCGACATTTAAGAGCCCATTACTGGTGGCGATCCCCTCGAGACCTTCCGCCAGTCGGGAGGACTCCATCAGGGCATGGGTCAGCTCTTGTGCCGTCCATTCCGGATGGAGCGAGAGGAGAAGTCCTGAGGCGCCGGTCACAAAGGCGGCGGCGACCGACGTTCCGCTCATCCTCCGATAACCCCCTTCC
>CAYYFU010000040.1:1198-4276 GCA_964471095.1 uncultured Pseudomonadota bacterium | reverse complement strand
TGAGCCAAAGTTGGAAAAGGGGGCGAGCTCTCCTGCTGAATTTGATGCGGCGATGGCGAGAAGATTAGGATAGTTAAGACTGGCCGGATAAACCGGGGAGTTGGTGAGGTTTTGTCCCTGCTCCCCCTCCGGGGCATTCCCGGCCGCTGTGACGAACAGGACCCCGAGCTCATTCAGTTTATCGAGCGCCTTCCGGAACGATTTTGCCTCGAACTTCTTCCCTTCCTTGGGGCGAACGACCCAGCTGGCGTTGATAATCCGTGCCCCCTGGGCGATTGCGTATTCGATCGCCCTCAAGGCGTGTGAGGTACTGCCGACCCCCTTTTCATCCGCAATCTTCAAGACGAGTATTCGGACCTGCCAGTTGATCCCGGCAATTCCGATGCCATTGTCCCCCGGTGCCCCGATAATTCCGGCGACATGGGTTCCGTGACCGGCATCATCCTCGGGATCGGAGTCGCCATTGAAAAAATCGTACCCATGAAAGTCATCGACATACCCGTTCTGATCATCATCCTTCCCGTTTCCCGCGATCTCCCCCGGATTGGTCCAGAGATTGGCGAGCAGATCCGGGTGATCCAGGTCAACACCGGTATCGAGGACGGCGATCACGAGTTCCGGATCCCCGGTTGTTGATTCCCAGGCGTCCTCAATTCCAAAAGGGTCTTCGTCGGTCGCAAGATCCCACTGTCCCTCAAAGAGGGGGTCGGTTGGGATTTCACTGACCTGGAGCGGCAGGTCTTCTTCCTCGAACTCAACCTCCTGGTCAGAGAAATCTGTCGATTCGGAAGGGGCAAGATAAAGTCCGAGGGTTGGGAGATATTCGCCGCCTCCTTTGATCGTCAGTGCCTGTTGGTTGGGAAAGTCCTGATAGAAAGAGAGGATCGATCCGGCCTGTAGGGGGATCGGGAAAAGGAGGGGGATGAGGAAGAACAGCCGCATTTGTATCTAACATCGGCCAAAAGGGGAAAATGTTGCGTTTTCACCCCCAAATTTTTAAAAATTTTTCCCGCAACTTTAGTGGAAAGGGGTCGATAATCAAGGTGGAATTGAAGGGATCTAGAGACCTTAGAACTAGGGTGAGCTGACCCCAAAAAGGTCGGGAAGGATCCAGAGGCGTTTAAAAATATTAATAATTTTAATGAGTTACAGAACAAGCCTTTTGGTTAAGAAATTGCTTGTTTAGAGGGGGAGGAGAACGGTTATGGCAACAGTTACACTTTCTAGACCAGTCGATCAAGAGACGGCACGGTTGTTTGCGGAACTGGTAGCCAAGAGGCCGACTGAGGCGGGTAGGCTGGCCGCGGATTTTAATTCTGGAAGGCTCACGGAAGCCCAGTTGTTGGTGCGGATGGAGGCCTACCAGCAAATGACCTCTGCCGATGCGGGTCGGACCTTTTGGAATCAGGTTAAAAGGCTTGGTGATCCCTTAGTCCCGGATGCCCCTCAGTTGGCAACATTATTTGCGCAGATCAACAACACGCCATTACCAGTTCTGCTCAGCAACTATGTGAAGGGTGGGGATGCCCAAGGAGAATTGGCCAGCATGACCGAACGAGGCCTCCGGCAGGCGATTGGATAGGAGATTTTATGACGCTGAATGAGCTTGTGTTGAAATATCCGAGATTAAAGTTTTTAAAGAGATCAGCTGGTTTTCATGCCTTGGCCCGGGAGAAGCAGGAGTTTGTCCTGAAACTTTTTGAAGATGCGATGTTTTGGATCGAGCTCGAAGACAAGCCTAACAGCGGCGACGGTTTCAAGTTTCTTGCAGCCAGCTACGGACTCAATAACGCCCAGCAAGAGGCGAAGGAGAAGGGGCTTCAGGGGAAGCAGCTCGAGGAGCATATCCGTCCGCACCAAGACCTCTTCACGATGTTCAATCCGTATTCCGGTAACGCCAACGACGACAAGAAATAATCAAAATATTAGAACTCGGCGATCAGGCTGGTACGGGTGCCCCAGACCCAATTGGCGGGGTCCGGCACAACGGTATTGATTCCGGCGGCGTTGGACGGATTGACCAGAAGATCCTGGCGGACATCGTAGGCCTGCCCCGGCAACAGGAAGCCACTCGTGAGATCAAACAAAAGGTGTTCAAAGAATCGTGCCTGAAAGCCTCCGTCCAGTTCAACGCCATACCACTTTTGGGCCTGAACGACATGGGGGAGGTCAGTGATCCCAACCATTTCGGAAAAGTTCAGGTCAAAATTGCTGGCAGGGGCCCAGGCGCTGATCACCTTGAAACCGGCCTTGGCGGGGCCTGCCTTCGGGACGAGGTTGGAGAGATTCAGATGATGCCAGTAGCCGAACGTCCCGTAGGCGGCGTTATTGATGAAATTGCCGGTGACCGGTACGGCGCCAACCAGCACCCGACCGGGTGTCCCATCGCCATTCGCCTGCGTAATCCGGGGGGAAGAGCCCAGGGGGGTATGAAAGAGCAGTAAGGCAATCTGGTAGTCGGGTCGAAACCCAAACTGGGTGATCCGTCTCGAAAGCGGCTGACTGTCCCCGGAGGCGTATCCCCCCTGGATCAGGAATTCACCAAAGTCATAGTTCCCGAGTGCCTCGGCAGCGCCCATATGGACCAACAAGGTATTTTGCGTTCCGGAGGCGGGGATCTCGATCGGTCCTAAGGTATTGTTCGGGAGGTTGTTGAACGGAATTGAATCGAGGGCCAGGCCGGTCGCAATTTTTCCGGAGAGCAAGGCGTATTCCCCCTGCAGTTTCCAGGGCCCCTGTTCGTATTTCAAATAGAGATCAGCAAAGTAAATCAGCGTATTTCCATCACGACCTGCCGGTTCCAGTTCCCCCAATTGGTAATTGCCGTTTGCATCCAGGATCGGGTTTCCGTTCCCATCGACGAGGACCGAACGGGCGGTGGTTGTGGTCGCCCCGTCAGGGCCATTGCGGTAACGGACTCCGGAAAAGGTCCCAACGGCGACACCGTTGTTTTCATAGAGGAGGAGTCCGGCAAACTGGCGCATATCCTCGGAAGGGCTGGCGATCGCCCCACCGAGCCCGCTGATTCGGGGATCTCGCTGGGGGGTGAAGACAAAATCGGCAACCGCCCCCAGATTG
>CAYYFU010000040.1:0-1188 GCA_964471095.1 uncultured Pseudomonadota bacterium | reverse complement strand
CCCAGACTTTTCTGTTTCAATCCCGGCAAGCCAAAGCAGCCGGTCAAAGGTGTCGCCAAAGTCGTCTTGAAGATCATCACCGGCATTTTGAAAAATTCCCAACCCCCAATGCGAGGACTGTCGACCGATCCGGAATTTTCCACCCGGTGTGACGAGATCCAAATAGAGACGACGGACATTGATCGCCTTATTCTCTCCCGCCTCTCCGCCGGTCACCCCGAGTGCGCCGCCAGCCCCGGGCAGTTGAACGGAACCGACAATTGGGGAGAGGAAGTCGACCTGTTTGGTCTGCTCTGTTCCGGAGATGATGTTGTCGAGGAAATCGAATTGCGAATGGATCGAAAGGTTGTCGTTCAGCTTTAAGATCGGCTCGAGACGGAATCGTTGTTGGTTATAGAGGATCGATCCGAATCGATCATTATCTCCCAGCCCCCCCTGATCGACACCAGAGGGCCTTTGGGTATCCAGGTCATGGTAATAAACGACGCGGTTGCGAAGGTAGCCGCGGGCCGAAAAATCGGCCGCCTCAGCGGTGCCGGAGAAGAGGAGTAGAAAAAGCAGAAGGGCGATCAAGGTAGCTTCTCTCTACTTGACCGCCCTCCGCAAAGTCAATTGGGGTTACGTGCCGCGCTGCGGCTTACATCATCCCGCCACCGGGAGGCATCGGAGCTGTTTTCTCCTTTTCCTCGGGGTGTTCGGCCACCATCGCCTCGGTGGTGAGCAACAGGGAGGCGACGCTCGCGGCGTTCTGCAGGGCGCAGCGGGCTACCTTGGTCGGGTCGATGATCCCGGCCTTGAAGAGGTCCTCGTACTGACCCGCCTCGGCGTTAAAGCCGTGGGCACCGGTGTTCCGCTTGACCTCATCGACGATCACCGCCCCCTCATAACCACCATTGGTGGCAATCCAACGGCAGGGCTCCTCAAGGGCGCGGCGGACGATATCGACTCCGAACTTCTCATCCACAGCAAACTTCGCCTTTTCAATGGCTGGGACACACCGGATCAGGGCAACACCGCCCCCCGGCACGATCCCTTCCTCGACGGCGGCACGGGTTGCGTGCAGGGCATCCTCAACGCGGGCCTTCTTCTCTTTCATCTCGGTCTCGGTTGCGGCGCCGACATTGATAACGGCGACACCACCGACCAGTTTGGCCAGACGTTCCTGGAGCTTCTCCTTGTCGTAGTCGG
>CAYYFU010000039.1:2739-10585 GCA_964471095.1 uncultured Pseudomonadota bacterium | reverse complement strand
CTTCTGATCTGGTCGGAGGCGGCCTACACCGCGGTGGTCCCGCCGGATATCCTTAAACTGGGGATTTTGGATACCCTCAAGACCCCGCTCCTGATGGGGGCGGTCAGTTATGAGGGGGAGATCCCGGAGGATTGGCCGCCCCCGCCGGGGAGCGAGTTTCGTCTCTACAACAGCGCCTTTGTCATTGAGCCGGGGGGGTTCATCGCCGGCCAATACCGGAAGAACCACCTCGTCCCGATGGGGGAGTATGTGCCGTTCGAGAGGTATTTCTCGTTGATCGAAAAGATTGTTCCGGGGTTCGCGAGTTTCACGCCGGGAAAAGAGTATTCGTTGCTTCAGACCGGCTCAATAAAGTTTGGGGTGACGATCTGTTATGAAGACCTGTTCCCGGAAATATCCCGGAAATTCGTCCGACAGGGGGCTGATTTTCTGGTCAACCTCACCAACGACGCCTGGTACAACCGCTCCTCCGCCGTGGTCCAGCATCTGGAGTTCTCCCGGCTCCGAGCGATCGAGAATCGGCGATACTTAACCCGGGCGACCAATACCGGGGTGACCGCGGTTTTTGACCCGACCGGCCGGATCATTGCCGAGGCACCGCATTTCAGCCCCGCCACGCTTCCGGCGACAATCCGGTTGGGAGGACCGCAGACATTTTACACCCGGTTTGGGGACCTTCCGTTCTTCGTCCTCCTGGGGTTCCTTTTTGTTGGCAACTTTTTCTTGGGCAGGGTCGAGAAGCCCTCCAAATGACCTATTCGTTTGGGGCTAAAGTTGGTGATCCGATTCCGGGGTTCCATCCCCGGTTTCGGCAGGCGATGGATGGGGAATGCCACGACACGGTGTCTGATTCCGCGTTGGACCGGGCGATGCGGACCTGGGCGGACCACTGCGTTCGCAGTCAAGTCGATTTCTCGCATTATGTCGATTATTGGCAGTTTGGAGACTGGCTAAAGGGGAAGCGATACCTCTGCATCGACCCCCCTCCGGAGGGTCCTGGCGATCACGGTTCGGGTTCCAGCAGTTTGAGCTTGCTCCTCCCCCTCGGTCTGGTTGCAGCCGGTTCCCTTTTCTTGGCCGGGATAGGCTTGCGACTGTTGTTTCGGGATCGGCTGCCTCCCTTGAGGGGCCGTCTGCTGGGCGGGGCGGAGCGGTTCCCGCGGACTCCGAGGCCCGGTGGGCCCGGGCCTGAAGTCCACGAAGCCTTCAAATGGGCCGCCTGTCTGGCCCTTGTTCTGAGGTTGGAGCAAAATCGATGCTAAATGCGGCGCAAAAGCGGGCGAAAGGTCAACTCATTGCCGTTTTCAGGACGGCGGGTGTCGAAGTTCCCAAGATGCCTATTGTGGTCACCCGAAGCGGGACAGCGAGGCTCTGTCGGAGAGGACGATCCGGAGATTTTTTCCGGGTTGAAGTTCGGTCGGGTTATTTTCGGGCAGAACGCCAACTCGGGGGACGACTCTTTCGGGTCGCGGCCTCCTTTCGAAGGGATGGAGATGGGATACGGTTTGTCAAGGTTCACTCCCCTTCAGCAACCGAGCGAGTTGAGATCGATGCCCTTTATCATTTTGCGGAGGGTCGGCCAAGGAGTGTCACCGATGAGGCCCCCTCTATTTTAGGCTTGCAGAGGGCGGTGCAGGGAGACGGACGATTTCAGATTCATCGGGTTGCCGTGGTGAAGGGAAGAGGATACAGGAAACGAACGGCCAAACCGCTAGTTTATGCTTATACGGGAGATTGGATGACCGGGGGGAGGGTCAAATTGGCCCTGCGAGGAGAACGGTTGAGCCCGTTGGGGTTAGGCGATCTGCTTTCTCTGGATCTGCCTCCCCGATCCGGCAGTGCCTTCAGAAATTTGAAGGGACCGACCGCCCTGGAGGCGGCCGCTTCGATCCGATTTTTGGGGAAGAGAATAGCGGGATGGACCCTGCGGGCCCTCCTCTCCGGACGCGGTCTTCATTATGCCTTTCTTCTTTTTGCGGGAGCTCAAATGCTCTCGATTTTTATTCCAAAGAACGAAAATGTTGCCAACTTTTCATAGGTATGTCAGCTTGGCCTGATGAGTCGTGAATTACGGGAGTTGTTGAGTTTACTGCAAGCCAGGGCCGAACCGATCCGGAGGCGGCTTTGACCTCCCCGACAAAGAATCCCGCATCAAGGAACTAGCAGCCAAGACCCAGCAGGCCGGTTTTTGGAACGATGCCAAGCAGGCGGGGCATCTGTCGCGCGAGCTGAATCTCCTCAAAGACGAGGTGGCCCATTGGAAGTCGCTGGAGACCGGGCTTGCCGATGTTGGTGCGATGCTGGACCTCCTGGCGGAGTCTCCCGACCGCGAATTGGAGGAGGAGGCGAGGGGGAAGCTGGAAAAACTGGGGCAGGAACTTGCCGATCTGGAGTTCCGCCAGATGCTCTCCGGTGAGAACGACCCAAAAAACGCCATCCTGATCATCAACGCCGGCGCCGGCGGGACCGAATCGTGCGACTGGGCGGAGATGCTCACCCGGATGTACCGGATGTGGGCCGACCGCCACGGTTTTAAGAACAACGTCGTCGACTTCACCCCCGGAGATCAGGCCGGATTTCGCTCGGTGACAATGACGGTCGAAGGGAATTTTGCCTACGGTTATCTCAAGGCGGAGATCGGAGTCCACCGGCTGGTCCGGATCTCGCCGTTTGACGCCAACAAGCGGCGCCACACCTCGTTCGCCTCGGTCTTTGTCTATCCGGATATCGAAGAAGAGATCGAGATCGAGATCCGTGAGGCCGATCTGCGGATCGACACTTTCCGCTCCGGCGGGGCGGGTGGCCAGAAGGTCAACAAGACAGACTCGGCTGTCCGGATCACGCATCTTCCGACCAACATCGTCGTTGCCTGCCAGAACGAGCGGTCCCAGCACCAGAACCGGGCATTGGCGATGAAGATCCTGAAGGCGCGGCTCTACGAACTGGAGATGGAAAAGAAACAATCCGAGCGGGATAAGGTTGAAGCGGCGAAAGCCGCGATCAACTTCGGCTCGCAAATTCGTTCTTATGTCCTGGCCCCGTATCAGTTGGTCAAGGACCACCGGACCAGCCACGAGACCGGCAACACGAGTGCGGTGCTGGACGGGGAGATTGACCCGTTCATCCGAAGTTTTTTGCTGAAGGGATAATCTCCTTACCAGATGCATTCCGCCTGCGGGTACTTTCGGATCAGGGGATCCGGTGTGACGATTCGCATGCCGTACTCCTGGGCGGTGGCGACGATGATTCGGTCGCAGGGGTCCGTATGGTGAGGCGGCAACTGCGTTGATTTCGTTGCGATCTGAAAGTTGATCGGAACCTGGGCAACGCCTGAATCTTTCAGGACGCGCCGGAACCATTCTTCCGTCGGATAAGGAAACTTGAATATTCCCTTTCTCTCCTTGACCCCGAACTCAAAGGCGGAAATGGCGGAAACGAATAGATTGCCCGGGTTTTCCAGAAGGACGTTTTTTGCCGGATTGGAAATTCTTTCAGGTTCGCTGACGAGCCAAAACAGGGTGCAGGTGTCCAGCAGGTAAGACACGCCTAGAGCCCCGGCCAATCTTCGGGATCGAGGGGGGCCATCGGGTCGTCAAAACAGCGGGCCTTCAGTTTCGGATTCGGTTTCAGCACGTTCCGTTTTTTGGAGAGGGGGATCAGCTCCGCCACCGGTTTTCCATTGCGGGCGATCCGGATATGCTCCCCCTCCTCTTCAACCTTCTGCAACAGCTTTGAGAGGGTTGTTTTCGCCTCATGGACGTTGACAGTCATCATGGGAACCTATATTAGCTAACCCTAGCTAAATTGCAACCGGTTTTTTGAACTCGCCAAAAAAAATCCGCAACTTTTTTTTGACACTGCCGAAGATAACCATGAAAGACAGCCAATAAATGACCCCCGAAGTCAAACTTCAGGTTGATCTCATCTCTGAACCCCTTCAAGGGGAGAGCATCGAACTCGCTCAGCCAACTGATATTAAATGCACCTCTTTTAGTTACCAAGGAGAGGTGTATTCCATATGTCCGGCCGCCCCCCAGCATTTCGGAAAGGGAATGTGTGCTGTCACCCTTGAGGCAAATGAATGGCACTCAGATGATACAGCGAGTTTTCCCTGTCCAGACCAGAGTTTAGAAAGGGTCGTTTTGGGGCAGGATGGTATTGGTGTCGAGCGGACCGACGGACTGGTTTTCAAGATCAGTCCTCTCTTTAATCCCTCGACTCCTGTTTGGGGGGGACAAGATAGCAACTGTACTCACGAAAATCCGTTAAATCAGGCAGAAAATTTTCTGGACCGAGGGGAGTTAGGGCAGGCAGCAGCCATATTGATGTTGGTCGTCCAAGACACTATACCTTGCTTCTCGTTCGGTGCTGAAGCACGATTGCACGCCGCTGAACAACTGGGTTTATTTGACCAAAATTGGGCACGATCGGCCTACTACTTTCTTGCCATGGACCTGAAGCTTGAATACTTTGACCCCAAAGCAACCCTAGAGGCCCGTGAACGCCTCGACGAGATTGACCGCACGCCTTTCTAGTGGCACCCGGATGGCACCCCGAAGTTCTTGACTTAAACCCCTAAAAACGGGAGCTTACACCTCCCATGCCCCTTGAGGATGAACTGAAAAACCGTGCCGCCCGGCTCAACGAGCTTGAATCCCGGCAGATCCCTCCGTTTCCGGCCGGCCTGAAGCCGGGGCAGACGATCTGCGACGTCGTGGTCCGCCACGCGCGGCTCTCCAAAGAGGAACTGGAAAAGCTGACGGAGCGGTTTTCGGTCGCCGGCCGGATCATGGCGCGGCGCGAGTTCGGCAAGGCGGCATTTTTGAAGATCCGCGACCGGACCGGCGAGATCCAGCTCTTTGTCGAGCAAAAATCGCTCCCGGTCGACCGGTTCGAGCTCTACAAACAACTCGATCTCGGTGATTTTGTCCTGGTGGAGGGGTTGTTGTTCCGCACCAAGACGAACGAACTGACCCTGCGCGCCACCGAACTGAAGCTTGCCGCCAAGGCGCTCCGGCCGCTGCCGGAAAAGTGGCATGGGTTGCACGACTTGGAAACCCGCTACCGCCAGCGGTATCTGGATCTGATCGCCAACGAACCGGTGCGGGAGCTGTTTCGCAAGCGGTCGCAAATCCTGCAGATGACCCGTGAATTTTTTACCGCCCGCGATTTTATCGAGGTCGAGACCCCGATGATGCAGACCCTCGCCGGCGGCGCGGCGGCGCGTCCGTTTGTAACGCACCACAATGCCCTCGATATCGACCTCTCCTTGAGGATTGCCCCGGAGCTCTACTTGAAACGTCTCGTCGTCGGGGGGTTCGAGCAGGTCTTTGAGATCAACCGGAACTTCCGAAACGAGGGGATCTCAACCCAGCACAACCCGGAATTCACCATGCTGGAGTTTTATCAGGCGTACGCGACCTATGAAGAGCTGATGACGCTGACCGAGGAGTTGCTGTGCGGCCTTACGACCGCGTTGTTCGGCAAGCCGGAGTGCCCCTATCAGGGGACCACGCTCTCCTTCAAATCGCCGTTCTCCCGGACCACCCATGCCGAGATGATGAAAAAAGGGGAGGCGTTGCTGGTCCAGCCGACCTTTGTGACCGCCTTTCCGATCGCCGAATCGCCGCTGGCCCGGAAAAACGACCGGAAGCCGGAGGTCGCTGACCGCTTCGAACTCTACATTGCCGGGATGGAGATCGCCAACGCCTTCAACGAGCTGAACGACCCGCGCGATCAGGCGGAGCGGTTCAGAAAACAGGTGGAACAGAGAAAAAAGGGGGACGAGGAGGCGATGCCGTATGACGAAGACTACATCACCGCGCTGGAACATGGGATGCCGCCAACGGCGGGGGAGGGGATCGGGATCGATCGGTTGGTGATGATCTTGACCGACCAACCCTCGATCCGCGATGTGATCCTGTTTCCGTTGTTACGGCCGGACCATCGGTGAAAGGGTGAATCTCGAGCTTTTCATTGCCCGGCGCTATCTTTCGACACAAAATAAACCGTTTTTTCTGACCCTCCTCTCCTTCATCAGTTTTCTCGGGATGTCGACCAGCGTCTTCGCCCTGCTCTTTGTGTTGGCGGTGATGCGTGGGTTTGAGACCGATTTTCAAAACAAGGTGATCGGTTTCAAGGCCCCGCTTACGATCACCGGTTCGTCGGAGCTTTCTTGGGAAGAGTTGGCCCGACAGATTCAGACTTCCTTTCCGGAGATCACATCGGTCCATCCCTATGTCGAGGGGGAGGCGGTCATCCAGACGGAGGCAGGGGATTCGATGGGGATCCGGGTGCGCGGGGTTCATGGAGAGATGGAAAACCGGCGGTACGGTGTCGTCGATTTTGTGGAGCCGATGGATCCGCGTAACGTGATTTTGGGGAGGGAGCTTGCGTATGCCCTTCATGTCGACCCCGATTTTTTCGAAAAGGTTCGGCTGATTTACCCGCTCGGAGAGGTTTCCCCGTCCGGCGAAATGTTGCCGGCGGTTCGGAGTCTGACGGTCGGGGGGACGTTTCGTTCCGGCTATTACGAGTATGACAGCAAGTTTGCGCTGATCGACTATGAGGAGGCGTTACGGTTGTTTGGAGAGGAGGCCCGGACCGGCCTCGAAATCTGGACTCAACAGACGGATCATGTGGCCCTGCTCAAGCGTCGACTCGAGGATTCTTTCCACTCTCTGCCGTTGCAGATAGAAACCTGGCAGGAACAAAATCCGAAGCTTTTTGCCGCCCTCAAACTGGAGCGGATCGGCATGTTTCTGCTGCTGGTCGTTCTGCTCGCGATCGCCTCCGTGACCGTTTTTGGCCTTGTCTCTCTGCTGGTGTTGGAGAAGATGCGGGATATTGCGGTGATCCGGACCTTAGGGTTAGGGAAAAAACGGGTCCGCCGACTCTTTCTGCTCCAGGCGTTGGGGATCGGCCTGTTGGGGGATCTGGTGGGAGGCGGGATCGCCCTTGGCCTGGTCCGTATTTTGGTGGAGCATCCGTTAAGGCTCCCTTCCACTTATTACGTCGAATATCTGCCGCTGGACCTGAGTTTTGGAACGGCCCTCTGGGTCTTGGGGCTGGCGCCGCTTCTGGCGATCCTGGCGGCGCTCTATCCGGCCTGGCAATCGGTCCAACACCCTCCGACGGAGTTGTTGCGTTATGAATAACCGGACGCTCGACTCCTGGCTGATCTTTCGTTTCCTCCTCTCCGCGCGTCGGGATCGGTTTCTCTCCGCGACGACGGTCGTGGCGGTGCTCGGGTTGGCATTGGGGGTGGCGGCCCTGTTGATCACGCTGGGGGTGATCGGGGGATTTCAGCAGGCGTATCGGGACGCCTTGCTCAAGTTCAACTCGCATCTGGTGTTGACCAAGGCGGATGAAATCGAGCAGCCCGAACAGTTGATCAAAAAAGTGATTCCTCCCGCCCGAGAGGGGGAGGTGCTCGGTTGGAATCCCTTTATCTATCGGGAGGGGATGCTGATCGCCGGCGGGCGACTCAAGGGGATTGTGGTGAAAGGGGTTGATCTGGAGAGATTTGGCAATCTCTCGCAAATGGAGATCTCGATGAAGACGCTCTCAACACCCAAGCTCCCCTCTCTGTTGTTGGGACGAAAGCTGAAGGAGGAGATCCCCAAGGAACAGACGACGGTTCGCCTGTTGTTTCCGGATTCCAAGGCCGGGGTCCGGCTCTCCCCCAAAAAATTTCGGGTGATCGGCTCTTTTGAGTCCGGGCTCTACGAGTACGACGCCTCTTTTGCCTTCTTGCCGCTGCGCGAGGCGCAGTCGTTTTTCGGGATGAAGGACCGTGTTTCCGGGATAGAAATCTGGCTTCGAAATCCCGACCGGGCGGAGGAGT
>CAYYFU010000039.1:0-2729 GCA_964471095.1 uncultured Pseudomonadota bacterium | reverse complement strand
GATTATTCTCTGATCCTTGGGAGGCTCTTAGAGCAGATGGGGAGGAAGCCGACGCGGGAAGAGAAAGTCAAGCTCCGCCTCGAGCGCGGGAGCAGATTCCTTGCAGAGATTGTTGCAGAGGAGCTCCGGAAGAAATTTGAATTTCCGTATGTGGTGTTGACCTGGCGGGAGATCAATGAAAATCTGTTTCGGGCCCTGGAGCTCGAACGGACCGTCTTTTTTATCCTGATGTCTGTGCTGATCGGGGTGGCGACTTTTAATATCTTGGCCTCGTTGATCATGATGATCCTCTCCAAGCAGGGGGAAGTTGCGATCTTGCGGGCCTTGGGACTCCCCTGGCGGCAGTTGAGAAAGATCTTCCTTTTCGAGGGTCTTTTGATAGGGTGCGTCGGTCTTGTGGTCGGCTTGGGCTTAGGGTTGTCGGCTCTGGGGGTTCTTCATTTCTGGAAGCCGATTCCGTTGGCGGAAGAGATCTATTTTATCCGTCAGGTCCCGGTGGAATTTGCGTGGAGTCATATCGTCCTGGTGGCGAGCGCCACTCTCGTTTTGATTTTCATCGGTTGTCAGTTGACGCTCCGTCGGCTGTCGACGCTACCGGTGGTTCGATCCCTGATGGAGGCAGCGTGATCCAGGCGATGGGGGTGAAAAAATCGTTTTGGAACGGTCCTCTCGAGACCCCGGTCCTCAAAGGGGTCGACCTGGGGATTCCGGAAAAATCTCGTCTGGTCATCACCGGCGCCTCCGGCTCCGGGAAGAGTACGTTGCTCCATCTGCTTGCCTCTCTCGATCCTCCCACCAGCGGTCAGGTACTTTATCGGGGCGAGGACCTTTATCGGAAGAGCGATGCCGAGCTGTCCCGTCTCCGGAATGAAGAGATCGGCTTTGTCTTTCAGTTTCATCACCTGTTGCCGGAGTTTTCCGCGTTGGAAAATGTCATGGTCCCCTTGCTGATCCGCGGCACAGGCCGAAAGGAAGCCCACGATCGGGCGAGTGAACTCCTCAGCCAGCTGGGACTGGGGTCCCGACTTCGGCACCTTCCCTCCGAACTTTCGGGGGGTGAACAGCAGCGGGTGGCGGTGGGGCGTGCGGTTGTTGGCCGGCCCAAGATCCTCTTTGCCGATGAACCGACCGGGAATCTGGATCAGGAAAATGGAGATCGTTTGATCGAACTGCTGCTGAAATTTCAGGAACAGGCCGGGAGGGCGCTCGTTTTGGTGACCCACAACGGCGACCTCGTCAAGCATTTCACCCAGAAAAAGGTGCTGGTTGACGGAAGGCTGATCGCTGGATGAAACGGTTTTTTTTCCTCCTCCTCTTTTTAACTCCCCACCTGGCGATTGCCCAAGTCCCGCTCCCCGCCATTGAAATTCAGGGAAATCAGGAGGTGGAAAAAGAGGCGATTCTGGCGACGATCCGCTCCCGTGCCGGGCAATCGTTTTCAACCGAACGGATTCGTCAGGATATCTTAGACCTCTATCAGATGGGGACTTTCACCGATGTTCGCGTGGAGAAGGCGGCGACCGCCGGCGGGATCCGGTTGATTTATATCGTCGCGGAAAAATCGAACATCGTAAAGATTACCTTTGAAGGAAACAAGAAGATCAAGGAGGACAAGCTAAGCGAAGCGGTCGATCTGAAGGCGTTTGAACGGCTCGATCCGGGGAAGATCGCCGGATCGGTCCGCAAGATTCAGGAAAAATACGAGAAGGAAGGATATCACTTGGTGGAGGTGGAGCCGGAGTTGAAACCGGTGCCGGAAGGGAAGGGGCAGGAGCTGATTTTTCATATCAAGGAAAATGCCCAGGTAAAAATTTCCCGGGTCCGTTTTATCGGCAACAAGGCGTTTTCCGACCGGGAATTGAGAAAAGAACTGAAGAGCAAGGCCAAGGGACGATGGTCCTGGCTGACCAGCAGCGGAAAATATGATGAAGAATTGGTCAAGCGGGACATCGCGTTTCTCACCTATTTTTATCAAAATCATGGCTATCTGAAGGTTCGGGTCTCTGTCCCGCAGGTTTATCTGCATCGCGACCGTCGCTGGCTCTCTCTGACCTTTCACATCACGGAAGGGCTGCCGTACCACGTCGGGACGGTCGATGTGATCGGTGATGTCTTGACGACCCGTGAGGAACTCCTCTCCAAGCTGGAGACCAAGCCCGGCCCGCTTTATTCCCGGGAAAAATTGGAAAAAGACCTCATGACCTTTTCTCAACTGTACGGGGATGAGGGGTATGCGTTCGCCTTGATCGACCCCTTGATCGACGCCGATGATGAAAAGCGGCTCGCCCATATCCGTTACCGGATCGAAAAAGGGAAGAGGGTCCGGGTCGAAAAGATCCGCATCTCCGGAAATACGCTGACCCGGGACAAAGTGATCCGTCGTGAATTGCTGATCAAGGAGAACAGTCTTTATCATGAGACCCGCTTGCGGGAGTCCCAACGTCGTCTCGAGGCGCTCGGTTATTTTGAAGAGGTCAATTTTGCCACGCCGCGCGGATCCTCGGATGACACGATCGCCCTCAATATCACGGTCAAAGAGAAGCCGACCGGGACGTTCACGATCGGTGCCGGTTTTTCCTCCGCTGAGAATTTTATCTTCAATGCCTCGATCGCCAAGAACAACTTCTTTGGTTACGGGATCAGCGGCCAGGCCTCGATGGAACTCTCCTCCAAGCGTCAGCTCTTCATCCTCTCGGCCGAGGATCCCTATTTTCTGGACACGAACTGGA
>CAYYFU010000038.1:1927-10631 GCA_964471095.1 uncultured Pseudomonadota bacterium | reverse complement strand
AAATGCTGGATCCTGAAGATTCTTTAAGAGGGTTCTAGAGAAGATCGGTCGGTTGCCGTCTTTGCAAGGCCGACCAACCGACATCACCCGGGCGGAGCAGTGCCCAGCAACTGTGCTCGTCGGCGGGATCAAAACCGAGTGATTGAGCCAAGTTGTTCATTCTCCTCCTTGGCCGAACACATTCTATCGCAGTTCTCAGTTCATATTGATAACTGTCTAGTGCCAACGCTTCCGAATACTCTAGGGGGCGCTCCCTGGCAACCCCCTTGATGGTTGCACGAGCACGCCTGACCTCCCTAAGCCGAAGTGCCAACAACTCTCGCATCGATCGAGGCCCCAAGATTCCTGCCAAATTCTGCAGACTGGTTGCAGAATCCAAAGGGCTCGTGCTAAATCCGCTATAAAACCAAAAATTTGCCTCCCCCTTCAGCCAATAAAATTTGGCCTGCGGGTCCTGTTGCGAAAGTTGCCTCAAAACCTGCCGCGAGAGCCAGAGGTGCAAATCGCCAAATCTTGACCGGGCATACCAAAGGAGACTGACCTCACGCCCGTCGGCGAGTGTTACCCGTTGCCTCCCGATCCTTCCTCCCTGGGCGCAGGTGACCGCAAACCCGTCCGGCCGGCGGACGAAGCCAACCCTCATCAGCTCGATTCCTGTCTCCTTGAAAGGGTCTCTGAATCCCACCCAGACGAGCCGATGCAGCAGGCCGCCCGTCGACTCCATAGTGCCCGGCAGTTTGTCGATCGCGAACCCCTCCCCGATCAGCCGGCGAATGCCTCGCCCTTGCAACGTGCCCTGAAAGATATGAGTTGATATAAAAACCTCGGACAGCGCTTCATTTCCAATGATCCCCCAACGCGCATAATAATAGATGGAGCCGTGAAGCTGGTTCAGGGTATGTTCCATGGGACTCCAAAGCCCCGATCTCATGTTGATCATGAAGGAATTTTGAAAGACCCCTGGCAACCCCTCCAGAAATGGCTCAGGCCTCGCGACCAGTCGACAAAACGCCTCGAGGCGTGCCTGCAACGCCTTCCGAACCTCACCTGCCTCGCCTCCAGAGAGGTACCTGCCTCGATCGTAACTGACAAGAGCAACGATTTTTTCGATCGTCTCCTCGATCTTGGCCTTAACAGGTGCACCAAGAGACCGCTCGGCCCTGACCGATCCGGGGTTAAAAAAAAGTGTTGTCAGTTGTGACCCCAGTTCGGGATTGTGAAAACCGGCCGGATCGATTGCCCGAGATCTGAAAAGCCAACGCAGGCCGCGAAGCCCGGCAGTGCCGGCCAACAGATAACCGGCCGTAATAACTGAGGTTCTTAAAAAGTGGTCCCCCCGCCAATTGCGGGTATCAAAAACATTGAAGGGATTCGCCGAAGGGGGGTCGGAGAAAGCGGGGCGAGGGGTTGCGTTGACTGCTCGGACCATATCTTGGTTATCGTCAAATCCCCGAAAGTGTTGTGAAGTTTTCCTCCTAAAAAAATTCAACAACTTTTCCGAAAGCCCGCCGATAATCAATAGTAGGCGAAGCTGCTTTATTACTATGGCAGACAAAATAACTTTTAACGATGATCCTGGGAATGTTACCCTGGCACAATTCGGTAGTGGCCTGCCGGAGCTGATTGATTCCTCCCCCCTCTTTTTTTACTCCGCAATCGCCATCGGAGCAGTGTCTTGTCTCCTCATGGCCCCACGGGCCATTCGCCTGGGAAACAAGATTTTTGGTGAGGCAAAATTCAGCTGGGCCGGCGGAGAGGAAAGATTAAAAACGATCGTCCAGGAAGCGCTCAGAAAATTTGAGCGCCGTGAGAAGGTTGCCTTTGAACCAATTGATGTGGAGACTTTCACTGATGTCAGAAAACAGCTTTTAGCATCGAGTTGCGGTGCTGAACCAGCGGTCAGAGACTCCCTTATAAGATACAATCTTAGACTGTGGGAATGCGCTTTAAAAACAGGGATTGCGGCTGAAGAGGCGATCCATGCAGGCTTTCCCCTAACTGAAAATCTTCTCGAAAGGTATATAAGCAGACTGGTGGAACCTGGCCACAGTGGTGCGAGCTGGTCAATAGTGAAGAGAATTCTGTTTCTTACCTGGAAGCAGCAACCCCTGATGGCCAAGGCGTACGGTTGGAAAATCCCCGATCCGGGCGAAGTGGTAGAAATATTGGGCGAGCTTGTAAGAAAGGTTTAAATCCAAGAACTCAGAGGGGCTTAAGATTCTTAAACCCTTGGGACGCTTAAGCGGCGGCGGCCTTGGGGGCCACGGAGATCCGGGCGATCGGCTGGATGCGCAGGTTCTCGGCTAATTCCTGGTAGGACAAAACCGCCAGTTGCGGGAACTCCAGCTCGATGATCTTCCGGAAATAGCGGCGGACCTCGGAGATGGTCAATATCACCGGCGGCTTCGCCCCCGGCGGGAGCGGGTGACTCGCGATCTCCTTCCCGACCGCCTCCACTATCTCCTGCGTGATCTCCGGCTCCAGGGCAAGATAGTTTCCCTTGTCGGTCTTCCGAACCGCCCCCCGAATCGATTCCTCCAGTTCCGGATCGAGCAGGTAGACCGCCAGGGCGCCGGTCTGCCCGGCATATTTGTGGGTCACATACCGTTTGAGGCCGGCCCGGATATGCTCGGTCAGGGCGACCGCATCCCGTTCCACCTCCCCCCACTGGGCAATCGTCGCAAAGACATTTTTCAAATCCCGGATTGAGATATCCTCCTGCACCAGCCGCTGAAAGATCTCCGAAAGCTGTAAAACAGTGATGACCTTGGGGACCAGTTCTTTGACCAAGGCCGGGTGACTCTTTTCCAATTCAGTCAGCATCGTCTGGACCTCTTGCACCCCCAGAAATTCGTGGGCATGTCGACGCAACACATACGACAGATGGAGGATCAGATACTCGGCGACATCCCACATCCGAAAACCGGCCTGGGTCGCCACCTCCTTGTACTCCTCCGAGATCCAGGTCACGACCGAGTTGTCGATCGGGTGCAGGGTCTCTTTCCCGGTGATATTGAAAAGTTGGAGCTGCTCGAGCGATTCCCCGACCAAGATACACCCCTTTTCGACCTTCCCCTTGGCCACCGGGATCTCGTTGATGTTAATCACGTACCCTTCGGGCTGCATGTCGACCGTCTGTCCCCGCACCTGAATCCCGGGAAAATTGACCCCCAGCTCATAATAGAGGCCATGACGAAGGAGCGGGATCAGCTCGTTGATGAACCGACCGCCGTCCTGGGTGTCATCGACAAACGGGATAATATCCGCGCCGACCTCGAGCGAGATCGGCGCCGGCATGATGAACGGAAGCTGGTCCCCCTGTTTGGCGATCGCCTTCTTGACCACCTCTTCCTTCGGGGTCTCGTTAATCTTTTGCTGGACCTCCTGACGTCCTCGCGTCAGGAAAAAGACCATGATCCCGAGCAGCGCGGAGATCGCAAAGAACGGAAGTTTGGGAAGACCCGGGACCAGCCCCATGATCCCAAACAGCAGGGCTGCCACACCGAGCGCCTTGGGGTGCGCGGTGACCTGTTGGACGATGTCGCGTCCCAGGTTGGATTCCTTGGTCTCTGACGCAACGCGGGTCACCACAACGCCGGCCGCCACGGAAATGATCAGGGCCGGGATCTGGGCGACCAAGCCGTCACCGATCGTCAAGAGGGAGTAGGTCCGAACCGCCTCGCTAAACTGCAAGTCCCGCTGGACCACCCCGATGATGAACCCGCCGATGATGTTGATGATCGTGATGATAATCCCGGCGATCGCGTCCCCTTTGACGAACTTCATCGCCCCGTCCATCGCACCGTACAACTGCGACTCGCGCTGCAGGGTTTGGCGGCGCTCCATCGCCTGTTCCATGTTGATGATCCCGGCACGCAGGTCGGCATCGATCGACATCTGTTTGCCGGGCATCGCGTCCAGGGTGAATCGGGCCCCGACTTCCGAGACCCGCTCGGCCCCTTTGGCGATCACGATGAAATTAATCAGCGTGATGATCGCAAACAGGATGCCACCGACGACATAATTGCCGGCCACCACAAAGCTTCCAAAGGCGCTGATCACCTCACCGGCATGGCCGGTGGAGAGGATCAACCGGGTCGCCGCGATATTGAGCGCCAACCGATACAGCGTGGTCATCAACAGGATCGTCGGGAAGGAGGCAATCTTCAGGGCATCGGAAATATAGAGGGCGGCTAACAGGATCACGACGCCGATCGCGAGATCGATCGAGATCAGGATATCCAGCATCCAGGTCGGGAGTGGGATGATGATCATCCCCAGGACGGAGATGACCAAGGCGGCAAGAATCAGGTCACTGTATCGGGAGATGACGGTGTTGATATTCGAAAAAAAGTTTCTGCGTGGCATCAGTTAGGTCCTGTAACAGGAGTTGAGTTTAACATAGTCGAGGGAGAGATCACTAGTCCAAATCCAGGAAGTTCCCCCCCCCCGGGGGAGGTCGATGAGCACATTAAGACTCCGTTTTTTTATCGCTTTTTTTGCCTTTCGATCCGGCGGCCGGCCGGTCGAGACACCCCTCCTCGCGACACAGACCCCTTCATAATAAATATCGACCGCTTGGGGGTCCAGAGTTGCTCCCGACCGGCCGGCCGCCGCGATCAGACGACCCCAGTTCGGATCCCCCCCATAAAAGGAGGTCTTGACCAGCGGAGAGTTGCCGATCGCGTAGGCAACCTTCCGGGCCTCCGCCTCGTTTCTTGCCCCGCGAACCTCCAGTCGAACCAGCTTTGTTGCCCCCTCCCCATCCGCAACCATCATCAGGGCCAGTTTCTCCATGACCCGACCGAGGACAGCCCCAAAGATTCGCGCCTCACGCGAACCAGCGACCACCGGCCGGTTGCCGGCAAGACCGTTGGCGAGCAATAGCGCGGTGTCGTTGGTGGAGGTGTCACCATCGACACTGATCCGGTTGAAGGTCAGATCGGCGCACCGGCGAAATATCGTCGCGGCGGCCCCCCGGCCGATCTTCAGATCGGTGAGGAAGAAGGCAAGCATCGTGGCGTGGGGTTGTAAATGCGGCTCGATCATCCCGGCCCCCTTGGCGAAACCGACGAGATGGATCTCTCTTCCACCGACCCGAAACCTTGCCGAGGCGGTCTTAACGCCGTGATCAGTCGTCAGGATCGCCCGAGCCGCCGCCAGGAGATCGGCCTCGTTCAAAGAGCGAATCAGTCTGGGGATCCCTTGGCTGATTTTTGCGATCGGCATCGGAATCCCAATTTTTCCCGTGGAACAGACCAGGACGTGACGGACTGGGACATGAAGCCCTTGGGCGGTGGCCTCAACCATCCGTTGAGCATTCTTAAGTCCTCGTTTGCCGGTGCAGGCGTTGGCGTTGCCGCTGTTGATGATGACCGCCGAACAAAGCGCCGAGCGGATATTCCTTTCGGAAATAACCACCGGCGCCGCCTGGACCCGGTTGTTGGTGAACAACCCGACGGTCACGGCCGGAACCGTAGAGCGAATCAGCGCCAGATCGGGGGTCTCCCTCCCCTTGATCCCGCAGGCGATCCCGGCGAATTCGAATCCGGGAACTTTGAGAATTTTTGGCATATCAGGCGGCGATTTGAAGGAGGGCCTTGTTAATGATCGACTGGTATTTCAACCCTCGACGTCTCCCCTCGCTCTTTGCCCACCGGATGATCCGGGGATCAAGTCGAATTGAGATGGGATGGTATTTTTCTCCAACAGGCTTGGGCGGCCGGCCGCGGGACGGCAACCTGATTCCAAGTTTTGCCCCGATTGCCCTGCGGTTACGGCGGAGTTCAGCCGCAGTGGGGTGACGCCACCCTTCAGCCTTTAACATGTAAGAATTTCTCATAAAGCATCCTCTCCTTTCTGCTTGCAGGCCGAGCACTGATGAGTCGATAGGATCCTCCTCGCTCCGTAAAAATCACGGTGACTAATTTCCCCGAAAACCGGGTCAAGCCGATCAGCCATTTCCTTATCTCACCAGCCCGTGAATGCCTTTCATCATCCTTCACCAAATAACCGGGGTCATCGAAAGCCGTTGTGGCGTCTTCAAAACTCACGCCATGCTTCGCCCGATTCAACCCCGCCTTCCTGGGATCCCATTCAAATTTCATAAATCAGTATATACAATAAATATGGTGTTAGCAAGAGTGGCTTCCAACAAAAGTTTACGCTCCTCTTTGAAGCGTTTCCGATAAAAGTGAAACGAATTCTTCTATTTCCTGTTCGGTGGTGTCCCAAGAGGTCATCCACCGAACCTCGCCGACTTCCTGATTCCAGACCCAGAAAAAAGATTTTTCCTGCAACACCGAAATCGCCGCTTTTGGGATGCAGGCAAAAACCGCATTGACCTGAACCGGCTGTGTCAAGGTCACACCGGGAAGGGAACGAACTTTTTGGGCCAGCAGCGCCGCCATCCGATTGGCATGGAGGGCATTTTTAAGCCAGAGGTCATCTGTCAACAACGCATCAAATTGCGCCGCAATATAGCGCATCTTGGATGCGAGCTGAGCAACCTGCTTTCGGTAAAATGGCACATATTGGGCCAGTTCTTTTCTTAAAAACACCACCGCCTCGCCGTACATCATTCCCGATTTGGTTCCGCCGAGGGAGAGCAGATCCACACCGGTTTCGGCCACCAACTGTGACAAGGAGCAACCCAGTGCCGCGGCGGCATTGGCAATCCGTGCCCCATCGACATGCAGAAACATCCCCTTGGCATGAACCAGATCCGCCACGGCGCTGATTTCCTCCCTGGTATAAATTGTGCCGTATTCGGTGGCTTGTGAAATGGAAAGAACCTTTGGCTGAACATGATGGGGATTCCCAAACCCATGAAGAGCGGTACGGACCTGATCCACGGTCAATTTGCCATCCGGCGCCGGGAGGGGAAGCAACTTGCTCCCCGTGAGCCATTCCGGAGCGCCACACTCATCCACATTAATATGGGCTGTCTCTGCACAGATGACTCCCTCAAAGGGACGGAGCAGAGATCGAAGGGCGACAATGTTTGCACCCGTTCCATTAAAGACAAACGCAACCTCGGCCGCTCCGCCAAACAGGGTCCGGATCCGTTCTTTGATCCTCAAGGTCAAGGGATCACCCCCATAGGCGATGGCATGCCCCTCATTGGCGATTCTCAACGCCTCCATGACGCGAGGGTGAACCCCGGAAAAATTGTCACTGGCAAGTGATTTCATTCTTCTCGACCATGACAATGCTTGTACTTCTTCGGCGTGCCGTCCGGTTTTTTGGCTCCGCACGGGCAGGGGTCGTTTCGTCCTACCTTCTCCACAGGAACGGGCTCCTGCTTTGGCGGTGGCCGGCTCGCCCGGGCGAACGCCTGCTGCGGTTGCGGCATTCCGGCGGTTGTCCCCTCTCCACGTCCCATCACCATTGATTGCCGTGGTTGCGCCCGCAGCTGGGCCACCTGACGCTCCTCGGAGATCCTCACATGGAACAGTTTTTCCAGACTGTTTTCCCGAAATTCCGCCAACAGATTTTGAAACAGGGAAAAACCCTCCCGCTTGTACTCCAACAGCGGGTCCTTCTGTGCATAGCCGCGGAGCCCGATCCCTTCACGCAGATGGTCCATCGAGAGAAGATGATCCTTCCACAGGGCATCCAGCGTCGAGAGGAGGATAATCCGCTCCGCCTGACGGATCAGATCGGCAGGATACCGGGCCCGCTTCTCCTGGTAATTTTTTTCCCCTCGATCATAAAGAAACTGCCCGATCGCCTCCTGTCCCCAATGGGATGAGGGAAACAAATTCCAGTCAATCTGCGCTCCAAAGATCTTGAACAACCGCTCCTCCAACGGCTGAAGATCCAACTCCTCACGACGATTGGCCTTCTCCGGAAGGTCGGCGATCAGTTGAGCGACGGTTTGATCGATCTGGTCCAGAATCTTGTCGGCAAGGTCCTCCCCTTCCAAAAATTGCCGCCGCATCCCGTAGATCGTCTTGCGCTGCTGATTCATCACATCGTCGTATTCCAGCAGATGTTTCCGGATCTCAAAGTTGTGCGCCTCCACCTTCTTCTGGGCGTTTTCAATCGCCTTGGTGATCCAGGGGTGGGTGATCGGCTCGTTCTCCTCCATCCCGAGCCGTTGCATCATCCCGGAGATCCGCTCCGAGCCGAAGATCCGCATCAGATCATCCTCCAGGGAGAGATAAAATTGCGAAGATCCGGGATCTCCCTGCCGTCCGGAACGACCGCGGAGCTGGTTGTCGATCCGTCGTGACTCGTGCCGCTCCGTCCCCAGAATATGCAGTCCCCCGGCCGCCAGGACTTTTTTTCTTTCTTCCGTCTGTTGGCGACGGCATTCTTCCAAAACCTTTGCGTACCCCTCCGGGTCTTTTTCCCGATCGACCTTGGATTTTGCCAAAAACTCCGGATTTCCGCCGAGAATAATATCGGTCCCACGACCCGCCATGTTGGTTGAAATCGTGACCATCCCAAACCGCCCCGCCTGCGCCACGATCTCCGCCTCTTTCTCATGGTGTTTGGCATTGAGCACGTGATGGGGAATCCCGTGTCGTTTCAAAAGATTGGAGAGGACCTCCGATTTCTCGATCGAGATGGTCCCAACCAGCACCGGTTGGCCCTGTCCGTGTCGCTCCCTGATATCCTCCAACACCCTATTGAATTTTTCCGGTTCGGTCCGGTAGATCAGGTCGGCCAGATCTTTCCGGATCATCGGCTGATGCGT
>CAYYFU010000038.1:0-1917 GCA_964471095.1 uncultured Pseudomonadota bacterium | reverse complement strand
CCGCACCTCCAGATTGTAGATCTTGGCAAACTCCGGCGCCTCGGTGTCGGCGGTCCCGGTCATGCCGGCCAGCTTTTTGTACATCCGGAAAAAGTTTTGAAAGGTGATGGTCGCCAGCGTCTGATTTTCATTCTCGATCCGGACCTTTTCCTTCGCCTCCACCGCCTGGTGGAGACCATCCGACCAGCGCCGGCCCGGCATCAACCGGCCGGTAAACTCATCGACGATGATCACCTTGTCGTCCTTGACCACATAATCAACGTCCCGCTTGAACAGGGCATGGGCCCGGAGCGCCTGATTCACATGATGGACCACCTCGATATTTTCCGGGTCGTAGAGATTGACGACACCCAGTATTTTTTCGACCTTGGCGACCCCCGGTTCGGTCAGCACGGCGGTCTTGCTCTTTTCATCAACGATAAAATCTCCGGTCATTGACTTGGTTCCGGCCTTTTTATCTTCAATCAGTTCTCCCTGGGTCAATTTCGGGATCACCGTGTCGATTCGATAGTACTTATCCGTCGACTCCTCGGCAGGACCGGAGATGATCAACGGCGTGCGCGCCTCGTCGATCAGGATCGAGTCAACCTCATCGACGATCGAATAGTGAAGGGGGCGTTGGACATACGCCTCCAGCGAGTATTTCATGTTGTCGCGAAGAAAATCAAAGCCGAACTCGTTGTTGGTGCCGTAGGTGATGTCGGCCCGATAGGCCCACTGCCGTTCCGTATCGGAGAGCCCATGCAGAATCACCCCGACCGAGAGGCCCAAAAATTTGTAGATCGTCCCCATCCACTCGGCGTCGCGCCGCGCCAGATAGTCATTCACGGTGATGACATGAACTCCCTTCCCCTCCAGCGCATTCAGATAGACCGGCAAGGTCGCCACCAGCGTTTTTCCTTCGCCGGTCTTCATCTCGGCGATCTTCCCCTCATGGAGGAAGATCCCGCCGACCAGCTGGACATCGAAGTGCCTCATCTTGAGCGTCCGCTGGCTCGCCTCCCGAACCACCGCAAACGCCTCCGGGAGGAGCTGATCGACCGTCTCTCCCTTCGCGATCCGTCCCTTGAACTCGGCGGTTTTCGCCTTGAGCCCTTCGTCGGTCAGCGACTTGATCGCCGATTCCAGCGCGTTGATTTGCGCCACGATCGGCTGGATTCGCTTGAGTTCCCGCTCGTTTTTGGTCGGGATGATTTTGTGGATAAATTTTAGCACGACGGCGGGACTATAAGGGGGGTTTGGCCGATTTGCAAGAAACTGGTTTAGTGAGATCGTCGGCGGTCTCGTTCCGAGGCCCTTTTCAGCATCTCCATATCGGCGCGGTCCTGGCGGCGGTTGGCGGCCAGCTTGCTTCGGATGAGATCTCCCAAACCGATATAGTTGACAGACTCGTCTCCGTAGGGACCTTTTTTCCGGTTCTTCCAGACCCGCCCGAAGGTAACTCCTTTGATGGAGGTTATCAGGTCAACCCGCACCGGCTCCAGCCCCAGTTGGACAAAGCGACCAGACCGCTCAAAATCCCGGGGAACCAGCTTGAGACTCCCGAACCCAAATTCCTCGAGGGCCTTGATAATCTTTGTGCCGTTCACCAGAGAAGGCCGAACCAGGATGTCCATATCCTTCGTGTATCGGGAGATCGCGTGGAAGGCGACGGCAAAGGCCCCTATGATGCAATATTCAACCCGGTGCTTATTGAATAACTTTAACAACTCGAGGAAGTCTCTTTCGATGCGGATATCGGATTGCCGGGTTCTTGAAGCCATAATAGGTCTCCCTCAAAAGTTGCATGTCGTTGATCCGCTGTTGGCGGGACATCCCCAAATGCCAGCGAATGTCGTATTCGTTTGCTTCCTCGAAAGAAGTGAATTTGCGCTCCGTTATTTTTCTGCGTGCAGACATTAGCCGAAACCTATCACC
>CAYYFU010000037.1:0-10741 GCA_964471095.1 uncultured Pseudomonadota bacterium | reverse complement strand
GTCTTTGCGGCCATTTGGCCCCTACCCTGAATCCGATGGAGATTGTTCTGCCGTATGTCGAGCGTTTTGTCCTGAAAGACCGGTCGTTTGCCGAGGTGGTGGTCTCGCTCACCAAGGAGATCGGGGTTTCTTACCTTCTGCTGCCCCATGAGATTCAAAAAACGCTGCGTCGTCTTAATGAGGGTCAGCTTTCGCTGGGCAACCGGGACCTCGCCCAGCGTCTTTATCTCCTCGGTCACCAGCTCCTCTATGGGATTCTCACCTTGGGCGGAATCTTCCTGGGGCTCCGCCTCGAGGAACTTGGCATCTCTTCATTTTCCCGGTATGCTTACTGGGGATCGGGGCTGACCGGGCTGATCCTGGTCGGTTCGCTCCTCACAAACCGGAAGAGTTAGCGATGACCCAAAAATCGGATCGTCAAATTACCTTATTTGTCCTGCTCTCAATCCTGCTGCACCTTCTTCTGGCTTATTTCTTGATGACACCGCCGACGGAACCGAAGGTGGCGGAAGAACTCGAGTTGATCCTCAAACAGCAGATTGCCGATATCGAACCGCCGGAGGAGGAGAAACGACCGGATCGGCACCGGTTCCTCGGGCTCTATGATTCCACTGTGGAGCAGGAAGAGGTCGCCTCGACCCCGCGCATTCCCCCCTCGCGGCGGCGCATCGTGACCGGACCGGAGGGGCAAGAATCACACAAACGAGAGGGGGAGGGGGTCGCCTATCCGGGAGAAGCGGGGGGGACGGGGGATCAAAAAACGGAGGGAGGGGAGGATCTCGCCTCTATTTTACCGAGCGAGTTTTTCCCGAACATCCGGATCGGGGAACGGACCTATCTCAATGTCCTCAGATATCCGAAAATTGCCTATTTTGTCCAATTGAAAAAAAGATTCAAGTTGACCTGGGACCCGATCCCGGTGATGCAACACTACTTTTTTGCCAATCAGTCAGTGAGCGCTCAGATCGAAACGACCGTTGCCTTCCAAATCAACCACGATGGAAATCTGGTCCGGGCGTTTGTGGTCCGCTCCTCGGGTCTGCCGCTCTTTGATGAGGAGGCGCTCCGGGCGGTGACCGCCTCAGCCCCCTTTACCGCCCCGCCGGATGATCTGTTGAAGCTGGACGGACGGGATGACGGGATGCTCGACGTCGTCTTTACCTTCACTGTCTACAGATCTTAAAACTGATAACGCAGTTTGAGTTCGCGGGCCGCCTTGGCTTCGTCCATTCGGCGGAGCCGGGTTTGGTGAGGCGCCTTTTTGACCAGTTCCGGGGTTTCCTGGGCCTCGCGGGCGATCGTGATCATCGTCTCCGCAAAGGCATCGAGCGTCTCCTTCGATTCCGTCTCGGTCGGCTCAATCATCAAGGCTCCAAAGACGACCAAGGGAAAATAGATGGTGGGGGGGTGATAACCGTAATCAATCAGACGCTTGGCGATGTCCAACGTTGTGACATGGGTCTCTTTTTGTTTTTTGTCGGAAAAAACCGCTTCATGCAGCGTCCCCTGGTCGAACGGGAGATGGTAGTAAGGCTGTAAACGGGCGCGGACGTAATTCGCGTTTAACACCGCCAGCTCCGCGACCCTCTTAAGCCCCTCCGGCCCCATTTCGCGGATATAGGTGTAGGCCCGCACGAACATCCCGAAGTTACCGTAGAAGGATCGAACCCGGCCGATGGAGCGGGGGCGGTTGTAATCGAGGTGATAGCGGGCGTCATGCGTCATGCGACATGCGTCATGACCCATGACTCGTGACTCATGACTCATGACAATTCTCGGGATCGGCAAATACGGCTCCAGTATTTTTTTGACCGCAACCGGTCCCGAGCCCGGTCCCCCGCCGCCGTGCGGGGTGGTAAAGGTCTTGTGCAAATTGTATTGGATCAGGTCGACACCGGCGTCGCCGGGACGGAATTTCCCCAAAATGGCGTTCATGTTCGCCCCATCCCCGTAAACGAGCCCCCCCTTTCGGTGGACAATTTCGCAAATCTCCTGGATCTGGGTTTCGAAAAGTCCCAAGGTGCTGGGATTCGTCAGCATCAGGGCGGCGACCTCCTCCGTCATCTGTTCAGCGACCTGGGTGACATTGAGTCGGCCGTCCCGTCCGGACCGAAGCGGAACGACTTGATAATTTCCCATCGCACAGGAGGCCGGGTTGGTGCCGTGGGCCGAGTCAGGGATCAGGACCTTTTTACGGGGGTTCCCCTGAGCCCGGTGATGCGCGCGGATCATCAGGATACCGGTCAGCTCCCCATGGGCCCCGGCGGCCGGTTGCAAGGTGACCGCATCCATCCCGCTGATTTCGGCGAGGTATTGTTCCAGTTCGGCCATCAACTGAAGGCAGCCCTGCGTCGTCTCTTCCGGTTGGTAGGGGTGGACATGCGCAAAGCCGGCGTAGCGGGCCACTTCCTCATTCAACCGCGGGTTATGTTTCATGGTGCAAGAGCCTAAAGGATAAAAATTGGTATCGATCGAAAAGTTCCACTGGGAGAGACGGGTGAAATGACGGACGACATCCGGTTCGGAGACCTCCGGTAAGTGGGCCGGTTTTTGCCGAAGCAGGGCGGCGGGCGGTGCCACGGTCCGATCGAATTCCGGCAGGGAAAATCCCTCGCGTCCCTCGCGGGAGATCTCAAAAATCAGCTCCTCGTCAAATTGAAACCCTTTTCCGCCGGCCGTTGTCATTGTCCCTCCAGCGCGGAGACAAAGCGTGCCAGTTGAGCGTCAGAAATCATTTCCGTAACGCAAATCAATAAACTGTTTTCAAGCTGCGGGTACCATTGTTCCAATGGAACACCGCCGAGGATTTTTTCCTCCCTTAATTTTTTGAGAATTTCCCCCGTCGGACGGTGGGTGCGAAGCACAAATTCATTGAAGGTCGGTCCTGAAAACGGGATCGAAAAGCCCGGGAGGGAGGCGAGCCTTTTCTTCAGTCGTTCCGTTCGTTCGTGGTTCGTCGCCGCGATTTTTTCAAATCCGTGTCGACCGAGCAGTGAAAGGGTGATGGTGGCGGCCAGCGCACAGAGCGAAACGTTGGTGCAGATATTGGAGGTCGCCCGTTCCCGGCGGATATGTTGCTCCCGCGTCGCGAGTGTCAAGACATACCCCCGTTTTCCTTCACTATCGACCGTTTCCCCCACCAATCGCCCCGGCAGCGCACGGGCAAAATCACGACGCGTGGCAAAAAAACCGAGATAGGGACCGCCAAAATTAACGGCATTACCGATCCCCTGTCCCTCGGCGACGGCGATATCAGCCCCCATCTCGCCGGGTGATTTGAAAAGCCCCAGGGAAAAAGGCTCCGGGGTGGTGGTGATCAACAGACCCCCCTGTTGGTGAACCAACGGACTCAGGTCGGAAAAATCCTCCACGATGCCAAAGAAATTCGGGGTCGCGACGACGAGACAGGAGACCTCTGTAAGCGCCTGCCGGAGGGCATGACGATCCAAGGTCCCTTCGGCGGTGTAAGGGATCAGCACGATCTCGGCATCCTGGTTGGTCAGATAGGTCTGCAGCACGGCGCGGTATTCCGGATGGACCGCTTCGGAGACCAAAACCCGCCGCCGATTGTTCAGTCGCAAAGCCATCAGGACCGCCTCCGCCGTGGCGGTCGAGCCGTCGTAATTGGAGGCATTGGCGATCTCCATCCCAAGAATCTCGGCGACCATCGTCTGGTATTCAAAGATCGCCTGGAGGGTCCCCTGAGAGACCTCCGGTTGATAAGGGGTATAGGCGGTCAGAAATTCACCCCGGAGCAGCAGTTGACTCACGACGCTCGGCAGATAATGCGAATAGGCCCCGGCCCCCAAAAAAGAGCCCCACTCTTCTCCATGGGCATTTTTTCGAGACAGTTCGCGCAGTTCGTGACGGAGCTCCAGTTCCGCCCGGGGGGCGGGAAGATTTAAAGGACGCTTCAGTTTCAGCCTTTCAGGGATCGTCTGAAAAAGGTCGTCGAGACTCCTCGCGCCGGTCGCTTGGAGCATCGTCTGGATTTCTTGGGGGGTGTGCGGAAGGTATCTCAAGCCGCTTCTTCTTTGATGTAGGCTTGGTAACTCTCGGCGGACATCAGACTCTTCAAGTCATTCGGATCGGACATTTCAACCTTGATTAACCAGCCCTCTCCGTAGGGCTCTTCGTTGAGCGTCCCGGGGCTGTCCACGAGCGGCTCATTGATCTCAATGACCCGGCCGGAAACAGGGGCAAAGATGTCATTGACCGATTTCACCGATTCGACAACACCAAAGGTGTCATCCTTTCTTAAAGGCTCTCCCTCGTCGGGAAGTTCCACAAAAACGATCTCCCCCAGCTGCTCCTGGGCGTAGTCGGTAATGCCGATCGTCGCCACATTACCGCTGATCCGGACCCACTCATGCTCTTTGGAGTACTTTAAGTCTTCAGGGAACGTCATAGTCGTTTATAAAACGGCAATGGAACTACCTTTGCCTCCTTTTTTTTGCCGCGAATGTCAACCTGGATTTTTCTTCCGGTTATTGGCTCGTTTGTCAAGGGGGGAGTCAGGTAGGCCATCGCCACCGCCTCTCCGAGTGTGGGGGAAAGGGTCCCGCTGGTGATGATTCCGACCTCGCGGTCCTGGTCAAACAGTTTATACCCTTGCCGCGCAATCCCCGGCTCCAGCAGTTTCAATCCGATCAATCTCTTTTTGAGAGGGGCCGAAAGCCCCGTTTTCCCGATAAAGTCTCCCTTTTCCTTTTTGACAATCCAGGCAAGCCCGGCCTCCAACGGGGTGGTTTGATCGTCGATCTCATGTCCGTAAAGGGGATAGCTTGCCTCCAGACGCAAGGTATCTCGCGCCCCCAGACCGCAAGGGATCAAACCCCGTTTTGTCCCCTGCTGGAGCAGGTGAGTCCAGATGGGGGGTGTGGCCTCCCGCGGGCAGAAGATTTCAAAACCATCCTCACCGGTGTAACCGGTTGCGGAAAGCAGCACCTCCGCTCCCGCTAAAGAAGTTTTTTCAAAATAATTTTTTTTGAGGTCCGAGGGGAGGATTGATCGGGCGATCGGTCCCTGGAGGGCCAAGAGCCCCCAGGCATCACTCCGGTTCAGTGCCTCAGCGCCGGCGGAGAGTTGTGCCTGGATCCATTTGAAATCTTTTTCCGTATTGGAGGCATTCACACAGAGCAGGTAATGATCGGGGCCAAGGCAATAGACCATGATGTCGTCGACGAAGGTCCCTTGCTCCGTCAAGAGGGCAGAATACTGGGACCTCCCGGGCTGGAGGCGAGAAACGTCATTCGGCGTGAGTCGCTGCAGCTGCTCGAGGGCCCGAACGCCCCGGATCTCAATCTCCCCCATATGGCTGATATCAAAGAGTCCTGCCTTTTGCCGGACCGCCAGATGCTCCTGCTTGATGCCGGAATATTGTACCGGCATCTCCCAGCCGCCGAACTCGACCATCCGGGCGCCGAGTTCCTTGTGGTTCTCGTAAAGCGGAGTTCTTTTCATGGGAGCGCCTCCAATACCTTTTTGATGCCTTCGGAGCGGTTGAGGGTGTAGAAGTGGATCCCCGGCACCCCCCGGGTGATCAACTCTTTGCATTGGCCGATCGCCTGCCGAACTCCAATCTTTCGCACCTGCTCCGGGTCCGATTCGTTCCGCGTCAGCTCCTCTTGCAACGCCGGCGGGATCTTGGCCCCGCAGAGCCGGGTGATCTTTTGGATCTGTTTCAGGCTCACGATCGGCATGATCCCGGGGACGATCGGGACGGTGATTCCGGCAGATCGCGCCCGTTTTTCGAAATCAAAAAAATCGCGGTTGTCAAAGAAGAGCTGCGTGATCACAACCTCGGCGCCGGCGGCGACCTTGCGGGCGAGGTTTTTGAGGTCGGTCTCCTTGTCGGGCGCCTCGATATGCCCCTCCGGATAACCGGCGACCGCAATGCTGAATCCCCCCAATTCCTTGAGATAGGTGACCAGCTCGTTGGCGTAAGAAAAACCGTTGGGCGGTTTGACGAACGTCCCGAAGCCGCCCGGCGGGTCTCCCCGAAGGGCCACGACGAGGTTCAGCCCCTCCTTTTTGAGTTGTTCCACATACCGGCGAATTGATTCGCGGTCACTCCCAACGCAGGTGAAGTGAAAGGCAGTGACCAGATCGAGTTCTCGGTGGATCCGGACGGCGAGATCGCGGGTGAGGGTCCGCGTGGTCCCCATCGCCCCGTAGGTAACCGAGATAAAGCCGGGATTGAGGGGGCGCAACTCCTCCAGCGCTACAAAGAGGGAGGCGATCCCCGTCTCGTCCTTGGGGGGGAAAATCTCAAAGGAATACTTGAGCCGACTGCCGTTGTAAAAGTCCTTGAAGTTCATGACCGGCTGGCCGCTTGTAAGGTGTTCCAGAGGAGCATCGCGATTGTCATCGGTCCTACGCCGCCGGGGACCGGGGTGATCCAGGCGGCGCGGCGGCGGGCCGCTTCAAATTCCACGTCTCCCACCAATCGGCCGTCCGGCAGACGGTTGATCCCGACATCAATCACCACCGCGCCCGGTTTGACCCAATCCCCCCGGATGATCTCGGCGCGGCCCGCCGCCGCAATCAGGATATCGGCCCGTCCCACCTCCGCCGCAAGATTTTGCGTCCGGGTGTGGCAGATCGTGACGGTCGCGTGGCGTTGCAACAGGAGGAGGGCCGTCGGCTTGCCGACGATGTTCGAACGTCCGACAACCACTGCCTGTCTCCCCTCGATCCGGCATTCAATCGCCTCCAGCAGTTTGACAATCCCCTGCGGGGTGCAGGGGACGAACGTCGGGTTGCCGGCGATGAGTTTCCCGATGTTGACCGGATGGAAGCCATCGACATCCTTTTTGGGGTCAACCGCCTCCAGGATCCTCTTTTCATCGATTCCCGTTGGGAGCGGGAGCTGGACGAGGATCCCGTGGATCTTCGGATTGCGGTTCAGCCCGGCGATCCGTTTCAACAATTCCGTTTCAGTCACCGTGGGGGGGAGGGTGATCTGCTCCGCATGCATCCCCGCCTTTTTGCAGGCCGACTCCTTGTTTCGGACGTAGATTTTCGATGCCTCGTTGTCGCCGACCAGGATCACTGCCAGCCCCGGGACAATCCCATGAGTTCGTTGTAACTCATTGACTTTATTTGAGATTTCTAACTGAACCTGCGCGGCAATCTTTTTTCCGTCGATCAATTGAGCAGGCATGGTTCGTCGTCGGTATCAGGGAAGCAGAAACTTCGCAACCTTCTCCTTTTTTGGTCGATAACTAAAACGTGAACTGGAGGTAATATAATATGGGACTGGGACCTTTATATGAAGGGACTTTTACGGCGGAGGGGGTTAATTTAACCCTGCGGCGAGCGGATGCCGGTGTTGCCGGGTGGGCTGTCGGGGAGTCCAGGCAATTTAGCTCCCTCGTGGTTCCTGAGGGCGCCACCGTTTTTAATGATTTGTCTACCTCGGCCAATCTGACCTTGGGAGAGGCAGGACAAAGGCGGATGGTTCGGGATTTTGGTCGGGTCTTTCCCGGACAGCTTTCGGTGCCGGATCATAGATTTGGCAAATTCCTTAGAGAGACTGAGTTGGTCGCGTATCTCCGCGCCCCTTCGAGTAATTTACCTTGGAGCGAAGGGACTCGGGTTGCAAGCCAAGAGTCTGACGTTTACCTGAGGTGGATCGAAGGGGATCAAAAAATCCGGCTCCATCGACCCTTAAGGTTGAGAACCTGCGGCGGCCGGCTTATGAGTGGGGTTTTGATTCTCGCGGCGATTGCCGTTTGCCTGGTTCCGACCGCCGGAATGTTCAAGGGGTTACTTGTCTCCACAAAAAGCGATCCGGGAATCGGCTAAAAACGAATTTAGACACGGACCGGCTCAGCGCTCACCCGGTTGAGACGTCATTCCGGCAGGATGCTGTGGGAGCCGAGGTTGAACTCAACTAAATCAACTCGACCGGTTTGGCGACAATAGAGGACTTGGTGGCAAGGGTCAGGAATTCGCTGGCGTCCAGGATTTCCACCAGGACCGGCTTTCCCTCTTTGGTGAAATGAACGATCAGCGGCCCCATCTCTTCGGCATGGTCAATATCTCCCTCTGCCGTCTCCATCGTCAATATATCGTCTTCGCGGCTGTAGCTAATCTTCATAACGACTCCTTGCCCCGGGGTAAAACGTAATCACGCGCCTTTCGTCCCGCGCCTCCAGATAGACCACCCGAAGCACGTGGCCCTCGTCAATCCGCCTTTGGGCAACCCTTCGCCCTTTATAACCGTCTCCGATTTTATCAGGTTCATTCAGGCAATCAAGCACTTGCTTTCGGCTGACCGGAAAGCCCCTTTCCGCAAGCAATTGAAACTTTTCCTCGGCATGAGGTCCGAAAATGACTTTCATGTTCGTCCAGTCACCGCGCTACAGGCCTGTTATCAGGGATGAAAATAGTTGGCAACCATTTAGGGGAGGTACCGAAGAAGGGGCAGGAGGGCGAGAGATGGGTATATCGGAAGGCATATGGAGACTGGTCCAGCGTCAACGGTGGGTTTCAAAGGAAACCCCCGTACCGGAGGGGGAGGATTGGATACGGTCAACTGGAGAGGGGACGTTCACCGTTCATCAGAGCGGTTGGAGGTCGGATCAAGAGGCTTGGCTTAGAATGACTGATACGCGTCAAAGACTGCGTCGACACGTTGCCGCTCAGGTTACATCGGGGAGATTCCAGTTTGTCAAAGTCGACGCTCGTGGCAAGATCGGCGCCGATTATCACCAGGGATCTAACGGGGAATCGGGCCGGTTTACCTGCGTCGAATACAAGAAGTCCGGCAACCACTTGAAAATTGTTCGAACGGATCAGGGTCAGTCTCAAGTCTTCCTAAACTCCAAAAGGCTTCGGATGGGACCAAAGGAGGGGATCACTTGGCATCCCGCCGCGGTGACGGTCCGCCACCGGAAACTTGCCGACGTTTTTGGAAAGAGATTGGTGACGATCATCCTTGCCAACCCGACCGACAGTCTCCCCTCCCTTATTTACGATGCCGCCCGGATGCATGCCCAACTGGGAAGAGGGAAGAGAAACGAGATCCTGAAACTGCTGGGCTGGGGAATCGAGGCGTTTCGAAATCCGGCGGGAAAGGCGGCGCTCCTGCTTTTCTCTGCGGTCCAGGTCTATCAGCATCTGTCTCCTACTTTGCTTTCATCTTCTGAAGTGCCTCCAGGATGTCGAGATGGACAAGATCCTTCTTGCGGCGGAGCTTCCGCTTGATCTGAATCAGGTGGTCGAGGGAGATGATCCTAAACTCCATGCCGTAGAGTTCCATCTTCACGGAATTCGGCAGCAGGTCTTCGTATCTTCCGGCAAACTGCAGTTCTCCCAGAATATCAATATCGCCCGCCGTCGTCTTGAGCGTGAAATTGAGCCCGTTCTCGATCATCTTCTCGTCAAACGGGAAGGGGATACCGGTGTGATGCGGACCCCGGAGTTCCGGTTTGAAAGGGGCGAGGGTGCGAACCAGCGCGGCATAGTTCCCCTTTTTTCTTTGGTAACAAATATCCAGATCATCGGTGATGAACGAGGCGCCATGCAGGACAGCGGCGAGTCCCCCGACAATGATCAGCTGGACCCGCTCGCGATGGAGCGATTCAAGAAGATGTTGGAACGATTCCACGTTTTTTGATCCCCGATCGCTTCGCCTCTCCGACGAGTCCCAGCATGTTCCGGTGCCGTTCCAGCCGTTCGGTAGCGGTTCGTTTCAGGTTCTCCCAAAGCAGTGTCAGATCCACCCCCTTTTTTTCGTAGGGCCGAAGCCCCGCCCAAGGGTCCTTCTCCTGAAGAGCGACCGGCTTGAGCGCGATCTCCCCCTTGGGGCCCAACTCGACCCGCACGAAGTCCCCCGGCTTGAGGCCGAGCTGCCGCCGGATCCTAGAGGGGATGCTGACCTGACCGTTGCTGTTGATCTTAGAGAGCCCCATATGATGCTATTAATTTAATATATTAATAGCGAGGAGTCAAGGCGTGCAGGACTCACGCGCTCACCCGGTTGCGGCCGGAATTTTTGGAGCGATAGAGCAGGGTGTCCGCCGCCTTGACCATCGCCTCGTGGCTTTCGAGGTTCCGATTCGTGAGGGTCGCGATGCCGATGCTGACCGTGACCGGGATTTTTTTGCCGCCAAACAGCAGTTCGGAATTTTCCACCATCTGACGGAGCCGCTCGGCCAGGATGGCCGCCCCCTCGGAATCGGTCCCCTTCAGGATCGCGGCAAACTCCTCCCCCCCATAACGGGCCAGGATATCCTCTTTGCGAATGATCGATTGGGCCATCGTCACGACTTGGGACAAGACGTAATCCCCCGCCGGATGCCCGTAGCTGTCATTGACCTTTTTGAAGTCATCGAGGTCGATCATCAGCAGGGAAAGCGGGAGGCTGTTTCGCAGGCAGTAACTGAACTCTTCTTTGAGACGTTCCTCAAAATACCGTTTGTTGTGGGCCCCGGTCAGCGGGTCGATCACCGCCATCCGGTAGAGCTCGGTATGAAAGATGTTCTCAATCTTGTCCTGATAGGAAAACTTGAGGATCGTTGCCGAAGAGATCTGGATCTTGTCTCCGTCTCGGAGTTCGGCCTCCGGCACTTGCTGTCCGTTGAGAAAGGTACCATTGGTGCTTCCCAGGTCCCGGATCTTCGCCGTCCCCTCTTTAAAGGTGAGCTTGAAGTGTTGACGGGAGATACCCGGGTCGTTGATCGGGATATCGTTCTCGGGGGCGCGGCCGATCGTGATCTCTCTTTCCTGTAAG
>CAYYFU010000036.1:4793-10771 GCA_964471095.1 uncultured Pseudomonadota bacterium | reverse complement strand
GAGAGGGTTTGAAACGTCAGGGGGGTGACAAACTCGCGGGCGGCGCGGGTCATCATCACGTGGACCTCGGCCCCCTGTTCCTTGAGTCTCCGCACCAGGTCACAGACCTTGTAAGCGGCGATCCCTCCACTCACCCCCACGACGATCGTTTTCCCCTTGAGCATGCCGGGAGAGTCTTAGAACCTTTTCCCATCGATCGCAAGATATGATAAAGGTGCAGGCATGCCGCTCGGGGATCCGGAAAAGAGGGAGTTGTTGGCCCTTTCCCGAAGAACGCTGGAAAATTATCTTGTCCGGCAGAAGAGATCCGATGAGCAACCAAAAAATGCGTTGTTGCTCCAGTCCGCCGGGGCGTTTGTGACGCTTGAGAAAGAGGGACGATTGCGGGGGTGTATCGGGCATTTGACCTCGGACCAGCCGTTGTGGAAGATCGTTCAGGAGATGACGATTCAAGCGGCGACCGCCGACCCCCGTTTTCCACCGGTCCAATCCGTGGAACTTCCCCAGCTTCAAATTGAGATCTCTGTTTTGTCGCCTTTGGTCTTGGTGAGAGATCCCGCGAAAATTAACGTGGGAGAGCATGGTCTGTTGGTCGTGCAGGCCCTGCGGCGTGGCATTTTGTTGCCCCAGGTTCCGGTCCGCGAAAAGTGGGACCGAGAAACCTTTTTAAACCAGACCTGTCTCAAGGCCGGGCTTCCCGAAGAGAGCTGGAGGAAAGGGGTCGTGGAGATTTATTCCTTTACAGCTCAAGTTTTTTCTGAGCAGGAATTTTCCCGGTGATGACGGTCCAGGAGCGACTCCAGAAAAATCTGCTTTTCTTCACGGTCGGGGCCTATTACCTCAGCGGTTATTTTTTTATCAACGCGGTGTCCGCCTCGCGTCCCGACCTGCATACCCTGATTCTTCCCGGGGAGAGGGAGCTCCCGTTTGTCCCGTATCTTATTTTCGCCTATCTTCTCATCTTTGCCTACATCGCCCTGGTCTATCTGGCGGTGGATGATCTGCCGTATTTCCGCAAGGTCTCCAAGGCGTTTCTCCTCTGTGTGACGATCCACTTTCTCTTTTTTCTGGTCTTTCCGGTCGAATATATCCTCCGACCGGAGCTCCGTTATGAGTGGGGAGGGATCTACAAGCTCGTTGTCTTTTACTATTGGGTCGATCTTCCTTATAACTGCTTTCCCTCGATGCACATCTCCAACGTCTTTCTGGTCAGTTTCATGTTGGAGCGGTATCGGCATGGTTGGGGCAGAACCCTCTTCCCGCTGGCGGCCCTCGTGGCGATCGCCGTGGTGTTGGTCAAACAGCACTACATTGCCGATGTGATCGCCGGTTTTTTTGTCGGTTGGGGGGTGTTCAGGTTCGTTTTTGGAACCAGGGGTGTGCCCCTTTCTCCAGCACCGCGTTGAGCGCCTGGATATTCTGGACGCCGCGGTCGGAGAGCCAGCGCTCGAGCGCGGCGGCCCCTGATTTGGCATAGATCGGGATCCCCTCCTTCCAGGTGGCACGCCCGCAAAGGACGCCGTTGAAGGCGACTCCCGCCTCGGTCGCGCATTCAAGGCTTTCCCGAAATTCCTCATCCGAAACACCGGCAGAAAGATAGATAAAGGGCTTTGTTGTCACCTTGGCGGCGGTGCGAAAATGCTCCTTCGCCTCGTCGCGCGTATAGGCCGAATCCCCGGTGCAGGCCCGCGCCCCCTTGACAAATTTCATATTCACGGGGACTTCCACCTTCAAGACATCGACCCGGTAACGATCCTTGGAAAATTCCTCCATGCTTCGCCGGACGAGGGTCGGTTTTTTTCGCGCATAATCGATTCCCTTCTCCTCTTCTCCGTCGGTTGGGTAGCCGACAAACTCCAGAAAGAAGGGGATATCATGGAGCGCGCATTCCGCACCGATCCGCTCGACCCAACTATGCTTGATCTCGTTGATCTCCGGTTTCTCGAACGGGGTGTAGTAGAGCAGGATCTTGATCGCATTGGCCCCTTGGCCGATCGATTTTGCCACCGTCCAATGCGGGATCAGGACAGGGACACGGCCGGGGGTCGTTTGGTCGTAACCGGTTGATTCGTAGGCGAGCAGCAGCCCGCATCCCGGCGCCCGTTTCTTGGCCGCCTCGAGGCCGAACTCCGGATCCAGCAAAACCGCAGTGGCGTAAGGGGTCAGTACCTTGGTGACGGCGGTCTTAAACTCCGCCATCTGCTCGTAGGTGATCGCCGAAGGGTCGCACCCCTTCTCCTTGGCGATCGCCTTTCGGAGTGAACCGCGCTGATCCATCGCCGCCGCGGCGATGATCCCCTTCTTGTTCGCCAATTTCTCAAGATTTTTGCGCTTTCCCTCGGTCATGTGGGTCGAAATCATAAATTTCCTCCCTTTCGTCCGTCTCTTCAAAACGAGGCATTCCTAATGAATCCATCCCAGGAAATCAATGGGGGAGTTTGGAGGCTTCAGCGATAGATGTAGACCTTCTTCGTTGGATCGTCGATCACGCCGATCAACTTTAGGGCTTATCGAGATCGATCCTGGACTTCACCGGTCCGGCAATTTTCAGCGCCTTTTTGAGTCTAGGGTCATCCAAATCACAAGAGGTTGTTCCCTGCGCCCGGATAGCGGCCCAGAACCGGACTGCCCAGACGTTCTTTTCGCTGAATTGTGGAACGACCTCGCCCGGTTTATTGCCGTTCCCTCCACTCTCATAACCGGCAATCAGGTTTTTCAGCCGGCCACCGGTAAAGCCGTGATTGACAGGATGACCGTCTTTCCAGAAGGTTGTTTGGGAGACCAGGACATCGTCTCCGTCAACATATCCGTTGCCGTTGTCGAACAGGAAGGTGAGGGTACCGAGCTCGACAAATTTACGAACTGGAACTGTAATTGGCGGGTAGAGCAGATCACACGGCGTAAACATCCCGTCGCGCTTGCCCCCGTTGGCGGTGTCCAATTCGGCAACCGTCTTCCCAAGCGCGCTGGCCAAGGCCGGTGCCAACTGCCCCCTCGTGCTGATATAGGCGCAACCCATAAGCCACCTCCCTTGCCAGGGTCGTCGGCACCCCGCCATTTTAGTTGCGTCCTATTTTCAGGAAAGGTTCTTGAGGGTTTGGGTGATCCGTTTCATCCCCTCGGTGATCTTCTCCATCGAGGTGGCGTACGAGAGCCGGATGTACCCCTCGGCCCCGAAGTCGGTGCCAGGCACGACGCCTCTCTCCCGTGCGGCGATCTATTTCGCCCCCCTTTTTAATCTGGCCTCGGGTCTCTACCTGTGCCGGTACAGTCGTTCCAAGTGGTTGTCGTCTTAAGGATAGCGTTCGAAATGCGAAACTATTCGAAGGGTATCGACTCGACCTGACGAATACGGAGAGAGGAACCACAGAGTCGATGAATGAGATTCCAAATGGGGTGCACTCCACGTGCCACCTGAGAGATCAGCGATACACCTCACGCCGGTGTTTTACGCGATAGATGTAGACCTTCCTCGCTGGGTCGTCAATTCGGTACAGGATTCGATAATCGCCGACCCGGATTCGGAACCCATCCTCTCCCGTCAGTTTTTGACACCCGTGCGGGCGTGGTTCCGTCTCCAGTTCCAATAGGGCCTTCCGGCACCGGCGATAGACGACATGATCCAGACGGTCACAGTCCCGTTCCGCCGAGGGGAGGAGATGGACGGAATAGCTCATTTGCGACGGCGGTCGTAATCCCGAAAGGGGCGGGCGATCCGCTCCTGTGAGCGGAGACTGACCAGGTCAAAGACGTCCTCCTTGAGTTCCTCGCGCTCCATCTGTTCCCGGAGCGCCTTTTCGACGAACGAGCTTTGCTTGTACCCCTTCTCTTCACAGAAGGCCTTGAGCTCCTTCAGGACATCCTGATCCAGCTTGACGGCATACCCGGTTCTCATAGGTT
Organism: uncultured Pseudomonadota bacterium; assembly: GCA_964471095.1. Classification (GTDB taxonomy): domain Bacteria; phylum UBA10199; class UBA10199; order JACPAL01; family JACPAL01; genus CAYYFU01. The sequence continues at coordinate 6,871 of CAYYFU010000036.1, read as the reverse complement.
AACTGAACTATATCAAAAGTAGTATAAAAGTCAACCCAATGCGGTTGCCTCTTTAATTCGTTTCATCCCTTCGGTGATCTTCTCCATCGAGGTGGCGTACGAGAGCCGGATGTACCCCTCGGCCCCGAAGCCGGTGCCAGGCACGACGGCAACCTTTGATTTTTCAAGAAGAAATGCGGCGAGGTCGTCGGAGGTCTTGATCTTGCCTTTGAAGCAGGCGGAGACGTTCGGAAAGATGTAGAACGCCCCTTGCGGATTGAAGCAGGTGACGCCGGGGATCTCGTTAAACGACTTTACAATAAAATCCCGCCGTTTCTTGAACTCGGCGACCCACTGCTTTAGAAAATCCTGCGGTCCGTTCAGGGCGGCGACGCAGGCGTATTGGGTCGCCGCGTTGATATTGGTCGTCACCTGCCCCTGCAGTTTCGTCATCGCGGCGATGATCTCCCTGGGGCCCGCCGCGTATCCCATCCGCCAGCCGGTCATTGAATAGACCTTGGAGGCGCCGTTGACCGTGATCGTCAGTTCTTTAATCTTCGGATTGAGCGAGGCGATGCTCGTAAACTGGAATCCGTCGTAGATAATCTTTTCGTAGATCTCGTCCGAGAGGCAGAGGATATTGTGCTTCACCAAAATTTCCGCGATCTCTTCGAGGCGTTTGCGCGGATAAGCGGCGCCGGTCGGGTTCGAGGGGGAGTTCAATACAAGAATCTTTGTCTTCTTGGTGATCGCCTTTTCCAGCGCCTCCGGCCGGAGGCAAAAGCCGTCCGTCTCCTCCGTCTTGACGATGACCGGCCTGCCGTCGCAGAGCAGGACCTGATCCGGATAACTGACCCAGTAGGGGGCCGGGATGATCACCTCGTCGCCCGGATCGAGCAGTGCCGCGCAGGCGTTGTACAGGGCATGCTTCCCGCCGACCGAGACGACCACCTCATCCGGCGAGTAGTCGAGCCTATTGTCCCGCTTCAACTTGGCGCAGATCGCCTTCCGCAGCTCCAAAATCCCGGCGACCGGGGTGTATTTGGTCTTTCCCGCCTTGAGCGCGGCGATCGCCGCCTCCTTGATAAAGTCCGGTGTATCGAAGTCCGGCTCGCCGGCGCCGAAGCTGATGACGTCGATCCCGTCGGCGATCATCTGTTTCGCCTTCGTGTCAATCGCGAGGGTGGGGGACGGTTTGATCCGTTGAACCCGTTGGGACAATTTCATTTCAATTTTTCCTTCAATTTCTTTTCTACCAACGGCGGGACCATCCCCTTGCCGGAACCGCCCAACCGGAGGATCTCCTTGATCAGCGTCGAGCTCAAATGCGAATACTCCGACTCCGCCATCAGGAAGACCGTCTCGACGTCCGGGGCGAGCCGGCGGTTGGCGAGCGCCATCTGGAACTCGTACTCGTAGTCCTGCAAGGTCCGGATCCCGCGCAGGATCGCCCCCGCCTTCTTTTGCCGGGCGTATTCGACCAGCAGTTTGTCCTGAAAGGTGTCGAACTCCAGTTTGGGATCGTTGCCGCAGGTTTCTTTGAGCAGGGCGACCCGCTCCGCCGCGGTAAAGGTGCAACTCTTGGAGGAGTTGACCGCGACCGCGACGATCACCTTGTCAAAGATGTGCAACGAACGGCGGATGATGTTCAGATGCCCCTCGGTGGGGGGATCAAACGAACCGGGATAGATGGCGGTGGTCATTGCCGGCTTGTATGACAGGGGGTCCGGGTGGGGCAAGCGGTTTTCATGCGGATCAGGGAAGCCCGCTCAAGAATCGGGCGGCGGAGACAACCTGCACCGCTTCTTCCCGATATTCGCGGGCCGGCTTGGAGACCACCTGGTAGAGATAGGGGATCTTGAGGCGTTCACCGAAATATCGGAGAGGGGGAGAGATGGAGTCGTCTGCCGACTTCGCCTCAACCGCGAACCATGGCTTGCCGTTTTCGAGGACCAGAAAATCAACCTCCCGTTTTGCGGCATCGCGCAGGAAGCAAAGCTCCGTTCTGTATCCCTCGATATCCTCAAGATAATGACAGAGTTTGAGGAGATGCGAGGCGATCAGATTCTCGTATCGGTCGGCCGGGTCGCTGACGAGTG
>CAYYFU010000036.1:0-4783 GCA_964471095.1 uncultured Pseudomonadota bacterium | reverse complement strand
CCCTCGAATCCGGCGAGTCGTGAAGGGGCGGATCCGGAACAGATAATAGAGGCGTTCCAGAATCTCCATCCAATGGGTCACCGCCTTGTGGCTGACCGAGAGATCTTCTCGCAGGGCATTGAGCGAGAGCAGGGACCCGACCCTTTCCGGCAGGAGATCGGCAAGGAGTTGCATCGAAGAAAGGTCGCGGATATTTTCCAGGTCCCGCACATCCTCCCGGTAGAATCGTTCCAGTCTTTCCTTTTGCCAACGGCGATGTTCCGACTCGGTTTGGGCGACGATCGGCTCCGGAAAGCCGCTGAACCGGAAGAGGCTCTCCAGTGAATCGGGAGAGGGCGCCCCGAATTCCAGTTCCTTGCCGGGTTCGATCCTGCCGATTTTCCCCCCTGCCAGCTCTCGGATGGAGAAGGGGTGAAGCCGGTAATGGTGATAACGTCCCTGCAGGGAATCTCCCCCTTTTCGATAGACATCCATGCGGGCGCTGCCGGTGACAAGAAACCGGAGTTTCTCGCGATGCTTGTCAAATTCCCCCTTGAGCCATCCCTTCCAGGGGCGATATTTGTGGAGTTCATCGAGAACCACCAGCGCCTTCCCCAGAGGCCATTGGGCCTTGAGGATCGCCCTCCGGTCCTCCCGATTGTCCCACAGGTAATAGATGCCATTGGGGAATTCCTTGAGGAGCGCGAGGGCAAGGGTGGTCTTGCCGACCTGTCTCGGTCCGGCCAGGAATACCATCTTCTTTTCCAGGTCATTGCGGATCGGCTCCTCAAGATAACGGGCGAGTGTCATAGTAACTTTTTTGCCATAAGTAGAAATTTATTGCAACTTTTTTTGCCTTGAGGGGAAAAAATTAGGCCCGGTGAATCGGCGCCGGCTTCAGCGTAAAAAACTCACCAGTGTTTGGCCATATTTTCTCGTATCCACAATCGCAAGGCCGCAATCGTCGGCGATCAATTCCCTCGGTGAATGCTCGACGACAACGATTCCGCCGGCGGCAAGGAGTTTTTCCCGCGCGATCGCCCGGAGTGTCGGGTTCACGAGGTCGCGGTCGTAGGGGGGATCCACGAAGATGAGGTCGAGGCCCCCCTTTGCAAAAGGGGGGATCGGGGGGATTTTGAATTTAACAATCGTTGCAGACTCCTTAAATTTGCATCTCTCTAAATTCCTCCGAATCAGCTCGACCCCCTCTCGCGACCCATCCACAAACGTGCCATGCGCCGCGCCGCGGGAGAGCGCCTCGATCCCGACTGCGCCGGTCCCGGCAAAGAGGTCCAGGACACGCGCCCCTTGAATATCCCCAAGGATATTAAAAATGGCCCCCTTGACCTTGTCCAGGACCGGCCGAATCTTGTCCGACTTGGGTCCCAACAGGGTATGACCCTTGGCACTGCCGGCAATGACGCGCATGATCCGGTTCGTAGCCGCTCCCGATTTTTTTAGCAACTTTTCGATCGAGGAAACGACAAGGGGTCGATGACCTCGCCGAGTCTCATTGGCCTTCGGGTCGTGGTTCTTGGACTGGCAGCCGCCGGAGGCTGGGCCTGTTTTTCTCGAAGAGAGGCAGGGGGCGGGGGGCAGGGGGGGGAAAGGGCAAGGCTCCCTGTAGCGACCGAGCCCGCCGGAAAACCGACCCATCCGCTCTGTCGTGAGGCGGAGAGCTACCTCCCGTGGCGGCTGGTTCAACCGGCTCACGTCAAAATGGCCTCCGCCAGGATCCGGACCCTGCGGGACGGCCTGCGGGGCCTCTATGCCGACAATGCAGGGTTCAATGCAGGATTGGGAAGGGGACTCCTCGAGTTTGTTTCGGATCCCACCACCGGGTTCGGGTTGTCTCCCCGGAGCCCGTACTGCCCCCGGGAGCTTTCGGCGGATGAGGCGATTGACGAGAAATGTGCGGACTGCACCGAACTCTCCTCCGCCTATTTTGGCTGCGCCCAATTGGCGAGACTCGATCCCGTTTTTATCGAATTTACCGCTGATGAAACGGGGCGTCCCTTTCTGCGTCCGCATTTTGGGGTGGGGTTAAGGATCGATTCAAAGGACCGGAATCGGATCATTCCCGTGGATCTGACCTTGGGCCTCGCCGGATTTGATGTGCAAGGCCGGAGCTGGGTCGTGGTGGCCGACGATCTGTTCCGGGCCCATCATCATATCATTCGATCCGAACTGGTTCCTTCCGATCTCCCGGTGGGGGAGCGGGACCGGTTGAGGCGATGTGAACTGGAAAGGGCCCATCGCCTGGCCCCGAGCGATCCACGTGTCCCCTATTCACTGGGAAACTATTATTTTGACAGAAGGGAATGGCGAGCAGCAATCCGGCAGTATCAAGACGCCTTGGCACTCGATCCCCGCCACGGAGACGCCCGGGAAAATCTGCGCCAGGCTCGGGTCCGACTCCGAGGATTATTTAACTAGGAGATCGGGCGGTGCCCAAAGGAGCTCACTGCCGGCTACGAGAGTCAGCGGTTTCCCGTTGTTGAAGGCGTTGGCGATCGTCTCCGCGTCGTAGTGTTGGTACCCGGCCATAGTCAGAAGATCAACCTGCCCGGGCGTATCCTTGAGGGCCTGATGTTGGACAAAGTGGCGGCCCCGGACCTCGAACTTCGGCAGCTTCTCCCAAACCCTTCGGGCAACCTGCTGGAGGTGGGCATCCGCGGTCGGGGGGACATAGGAGGCGATCGGGGTCGGTTGTCGTGAAAGTCGCTGCAGTTCCTCGTGGCCAGCCCTCGCCGCTACCGCGGCGCCGGCATGTGTCCGGGCGGCAGGGTGCTGTTCAGCGGGAATCCAATATTCACCCCGGTTAGGTAATGAATAGACCCTGTAACCGGCGCTTGTCAGCATCGCTTCTTCATCCGGGAGCAACCCCGCGTTTCTGATCCCCTCGAGGGGGGGGTGGTCGGAGAGCACCTCCGGCTCATGGAGCAGGTAAACCACCCCTGCCTGCTCGCGGAGGGCGCCGGCATCACCAGTCCAGGTCCCTGTCGTCAATTCGATATTAAATCTCGGCGGACCTCCGGGTGCTACGGCCATAAAGACCTCCTGTCCGAGACATTATAGCCAATTGATGATCGTTAGCCAAGAGGTCTTTCCACCCCTGTCTTTCCACCCCCGGATCGGTCGATTGACATCCGCAAACAGACTCTTTAGTGAGGGTTTATGAGAAAGATCCACGTCGTCGCCTTAAGCCTCTTCCTTGCGGTGCCGCTCGGCGCCGACACCTTCATCTACAAAAGTTCCAACAAGATCGATTATCTGAAAATCGATCAGGCGAAGAAGGTCGAAAAAGAGGGGGGACTCAAGCATCCTCATTCCTTTTCCCCGGACAAGATTCGAGAAATCCTCCGTTCGATCCGTTTCAACCGGAAGGCGATCATTTTTGCGGACATCAGGGAGGATCAGCTGTTTCCGGAAAGAAACGTCGAATTCCTCGCCCCCTACTTGATCGAGGCGTTTAACAAGGTTGAACCGGAACAGGTGGTCGTCATCTCTTTTTTCACCGAACGGTCGGACAATGTCCTGCCGGATGACCGCCTGACCATTTTTCGGGCCTATCTGAAAGAAGATGGCCTTCATCTGAAGTTTTCCAAGCTCTATGCCAAGCTGTTGGGGGACCGGACCACCAAGGGGGCGACCCGCGCGGTCCAGGCGGCAAAGGGATTACGTGTTTCGCTCGAACTGCAGCCGGGGCAAAACCGGGTCTCGTGGGATCCGGAGGAGATCGTGATCGACCCCGACTTTAAGCCGGGGAAAGCGGCGCCGGTGCCGGAAAAAAAGGTCGATGTCCGGATGAAGCCGTCGCAAACAGCCGACCATCGGCCGGTCCGGGACCGACTCAAGGAGCTGGACCGATTGAAAGAGGAAGAGCTGATCACCGAGAAGGAGTACCAGAAAAAACGCCAGCAACTCCTCAGAGAATTATAAAATCTCAAATTGTCTTGGAAGATGGGTTAGCAGTTTACAACCGGTGCGGGTGACCAGCACGACATCCTCAATCCGGATCCCCCCCAACTTTTCATAATAAAGCCCCGGTTCGACCGTCACGACCTGCCGTTTTTTCAGCCGGTCCGGGACACGGCCGATCCTTGGCGGTTCATGGATCTCCAGTCCCAACCCATGCCCCGTCCCGTGGATAAAGCCTTGCGGTTTTCCGTTTTGGATCCCCGTGACAAAACCTCGTTCCTTCAGCGTTTGCTCGACCGCCTGATGGACCTTGGCCCCGTTGATCCCGTGTCGAATCAGGGAGATCCCTTTCGCCTGCGCCGCCTTGACCGCCTGGTACATCTCTTTCAGTTTTTGGGGGGCCTTCCCCTTGATCACGGTCCGGGTGATGTCCCCGTGATAGCCGCTGGCAATTGATTTGGGAAAGACATCGAGAACAATCGTCTGATTCGCCAACAGGGGGCCTGATCCGACACAGTGGGGGTCGGCCGCCTGCCGGCCGCAGGCAACGATGGTCTGTTGCCCCAGATAACCCAACTCCATCATCTTGAGTTCCATCCTCCGGCGTAAAGTCTCACTCGTCAGGACGGTGCCGCCAAGATAAAGCCGTCCTTTTTTGACACGAGATTTTTTGAGAATGGCGATCGCCAGCCGGATCGCCTCCTCCGTCGCCCGCAGGCTTTTGACGATCTCGCGCACCTCCGCCCGGTTTTTGAATTGTCGTTGGGGAAAGAAGGGATCCGGCAACGGCCGGACCTGAAACCCGTTTTTTCTCAACAGCTCCGCCGTCTGGAACGGAAACGAGGCGGGGACTTCAAGCCGGCGGATTCGGCGCTCCCTCAAC
>CAYYFU010000035.1:5834-10782 GCA_964471095.1 uncultured Pseudomonadota bacterium | reverse complement strand
GGCTCCCTTGCCCGGCTCCGATTCCACCCAAATCCGCCCGCCGTGCATCTCCACGAATTTCTTGCTGATGAACAACCCCAGTCCGAGTCCTCCGAATTCTCCGAACTTGGCGAACTGGTTGAAGAGTTTCGGGAGGTGTTCCGGCGGGATCCCGACCCCCGTGTCCCGCACCAAACAGATCACCGCTCCGAGTTCTTCTTGAATGCCAATTTCGATCATCCCTCCGGAGGAGGTATGGCGGATTGCGTTGCGCAACAGATTGTCAAACACCTGGGCAATCCGGCTCCCGTCCATCGGCACTGCCAGGGGACCCTGTCGTTTCGGACCGGCAAGACGGACCTCCTTCTTCTCCGCTTCCGCCCTCACCGAATCAAGGGCGGTTTGGATCAGATCCGCAAGATTTGACGGTTTGACGTTGAGTTCAATTTTTCCGGATTCCATCCGGCTGTAATCGAGCAGTTCGTTGATCAATTTCAGCATCCGGTTCACGCCCCGTTTCCCCAACTGGAGAAACTCGTGCTGTTTTTCATTTAAGGTCGTCCCCAGTTCCTCTCCCATTTGATTCAGGCATTCACGAATCACCGAAAGCGGTCCCCTCAAATCATGAGAAGCAATCGAAGCCAATTGGCTCTTGAGATTGCTTGCCTCCTGGGTTCGCTGGTTCGCCGCCTCCAGCTCCTGCGTCTGGAATTTCACCTGATCCTCGATCCGGCGAAAGGCCATCGCGTTTTCGATCGAGATGGCGGCCTGGAACGCGAGCGCCGAGAGCACCTTCAGGTCCTGCTCCGTGAACAGCCCCGGCACCAGCCGGTTGTCGACGTAAATCACCCCGATCAGGCGGTCTCTCAACAAGAGCGGTGCCGCCAAGATCGACCGGAGCCGCTCCCGAATGATGCTCTCCTGAATTTTAAGATCGGGATCCAGCTGGGCGTCGGTCACCACCGTCCCTTGTCTGGTTTTTTCCACCCGGCGGATGACGCTGGAGGAGGCCTTGAGCATCTCCTGTCCGTCGGAACTGGTGTCCACCGACCGGATCACCTTCGGGACCAGCACCCCGTTTTCATAGAGCATCAGAAAGCCGCGCTCCGCCCGCATCACCTGGATCGTCTTGTCCATGATCCGTTCCAGGAGTTCATCCAGATTCAGCACCGAGCTCATCAGCCGGCTGGCCTCCAGCAGCGTTTCCAGCTCGATCCGGGGGAGGATCGGCCCGCCCTCGCCGGAACTGCTGATCGATTCCCCCTTCCGTTCGCCGGGAATGATCCCCATCTCCTGCAGGAAACGGTGCGCCTCCTGAAGATCGGCGTCGTCCCGGTTCCACTCCCCCCGGAGCCTCAAGGCCATTGCCTCCTCGTACCGGCACTGATGCTGTTGTGCCGCTCGGCGGCCCCTCTCCAACCAACGGATCGCCCGTCTCGAGTGCCCGCCGCGCCAGTGCCAGACCGCCCGAAGCCGGCAGGCCTCGGCCCAGTGGTTCCGGAAAAAGAAACCATGCACCAACGCCTGCCGGGTCATCTTTCCCGCCCGGCGAAGATAGGCACGATCCGATTTCGCGAGGGAGAGATAAACCTCGGCAAGCCCGTTGAAGACCGGACCGATATAATCGACTCTCACGTTGTGATCCCGCACCAGCCTCAGGGCCTTCTCCAATTCAACGGCCGCCTCCTTGACGCGCCGCCCGCGGTAAAGGTGCCGCCCCTTTTCCATGGACGCCATCTGACGCATCGCCGAGGAACCGGAAAGCTCCGCCGCCTCCACGGACCGCTGCAACGCCCGGTCGGCACTGTCCCTCTCCCCCTTCAGGGAGTAGAGCCAGCCGAGCTGAGAATGGGTCATCGCCAGTGTGGTGACATCCTGAACTTCCTCGGCAATGTTCAAGCAATTAAGGAGGCTCTTTTCCGCCTCCCCGAATTTTCCCTGCCAGATCTGGTTCATCCCGATATGGTAGAGCGCCCGGGTCGCCTCAAACGGGTCACCGACGCGCGTCATCTCCTCCACCGACTTGAGCAACAATCGCAACGATTCCTCCCGCTTTCCCTCGTAGTAGGCAACCAGCCCCTGAAATCCCTTGATCTGGGCCAGCCCCCAGGGATCATTCAGCCGCCTCCAGATCTCCTCTCCCCGCCGGTGGGCCCGACGGGCAAGGCAGAAGAACGGAAATGACGAGAGCAGGATGCCGTAGCCGCTCAAATGCAGTGCCAGCATCGGGGACGGCCCGACCCGTTCCGCCATGTGCAGGCCTCGCAGGCTGTAGAGGAGCGAGCGCATCGTATCGATGAAGTAGATCGCGTAGCTGCTGTACATCACCAGCCGGAGCTTTTCCTGCATCAACGGGCTGTTCGGGAGTTTCCGCAATCGCCAGAGAAAAGGGAAAGCGATGGTGAGGAGATGCACGGCGAACGTCTTCAACAACGAAAGACGAAGTCTCGCCTGGGTGCGCGGAATCGGGATCCCAAGGGATCCTAACACCTTCTGGAGCTTCTCAAAAGCCCGCTGGATATCGCCGGAACGGAGCGTGGCGATCGCCACTTTCCATTCGACCGCCACCCGCGAGTCTCCCGCCAGACGCGGCAGGATCTCCCCATAGAGATCGAACGCCTTCTGATACTTGCCGACCCAGGAGTAGATGTCCGCCAGCCGCTCCTTCAGCAAATCTGCCTGCGGATTCCCCTCTCCCAGCAGCTCAAGGGCCCGCCGGTAGAAATGGACCGCCTCGTCGTTGGCGTAGGCGGTCCGGGCCCGGTCACCCGCCAGCTGGCTGAAATGAAGGGCCCGGGAACGGTCGAGCCCCTCATTATAATGATGGGCAATCGCGAACAGGTCATCGGGCGACTCCTTTTCAAGGCGGCGGGCAATCTCCTCGTGCCGCTGGCGGCGAACCGCCGGTTCGATCCCCTGATAAAACGCCTCCTGGAGACGGTCATGACTGAAGGCGTAAACGCCTCCCCCCAGCCGCCGGGTCTGCCAGAGGAGATGCTCGCGGATCCCCTCGTCAAGGGCGTTCAAGATCACCTCCGCCGGGCGGCCGGTCAGGAACAGCAGTTTTTCCAGGGTGAACTCCCGGCCGAAGATGGAGGCGTAACCGAGGATCTCCCGTGTCTCCGGCGTCAGTCGCCCAATCCGCTTCAACACCGCCTCCATCATGCCCGAAAGAGGCGCCCGTTGGGTCGACCGTCCCGCTTGGTACACCCACCGGCCGCCCCGGATTTCCAGGATCCCCTCATGAACGTAGGATTTCAGCAATTCGCGGACATAGAGGGGATTCCCATTGCTCCGCTCCAGGATCTCCGGTGCAAACCGCCGTGACTCCTCCCGGGTGAGGGAAAGGATTTCGGCACAATAGAGTTCCGTCAGTTCCAGACCGAACGGCTGGAGATCGATCTTTCGCGGCGGCCGTTCCTTCCCCTCGAGCCAGTGCAAGGAACGGCTTAGAGCGCCTCCCGCCTCCTCGCGCCGGTAGGAACCGACCACCAGCAGCGGCACGTCTTCCAACCGGGCGTTCATTTCCTGCAGGAACTCGAGCGTTCCGTCGTCTGCCCATTGGAGGTCGTCCAGAAACAGGAAGAGCGGGGACCCAAGCCGCGCCAGTTCCACAAAAAAATCGGACAATGCCTTCAGAAAACGGAGCCGTTCCCGGTCCGGTTCAATCACCGCCAGCAACGACCGCTCCCCCAGGATCTCCTTGAGCGAGGGAAACAGTTTTAACAGTTCCCCGCCATAAGGACCGGCCGCCTTTCGGATCCGGTCCTTCCATGCCTCCCTCGTTTCGGGTGATCCGAGACGGCTGACCTGCAAAATCAGTTCGTTGATCGCCTCGACGATCGCGTTGTAGGGAAACTGACGGGCAAATTGGTGGCAACGCCCCTCCAGAAAAAATCCATTGTACAGCGCGATCTCGGAACCGAGCTCTTCCACGAGGCGGGTCTTGCCGCCCCCTCCCTCCCCGGAGACAAACCAGAGCCCCCCTCTTCCCTCCGCCGCCGCCTTGAGCCCCTCGCGAAGCCGCCCTGCCTCGGTCTCCCGGCCCAGAAGCCGCGTCTGCACCGCAAACTGCGCCGGCTTGAAGGTGGCGAGGGGAAAAGGGATATCCGGCTCGTTCCGCCGCAGCCGCTTCTCCAGTTCCACCAAGTCCGCCAGGAGACTTGCCGCGGACGGATAGCGGTCCTCCGGCCCCTTGGCGAGGAGCTTCATCACGATCTCTTCCAACATCGGCGGCGTCTCCGGCCGCACTGTCCGGATCGGCGGCGGCTGGGTTGCCAGTTGCTCGTGAAGCAGGAGGGCAAGATTGTCCGAACGGTACGGCCGCTGGCCGGACAGCAGTTCATAGAGCATCACCCCCAGGGAATAGAGATCCGACCGTTCATCGACCGGCCGGGGAAGAATCCCCGCCTGTTCCGGCGAAATGTAGGCAAAGGTGCCGACAACCTGCTCGCCCGTCAGCCGGTTTGCCTCCTGGAGCCAGGCCAGGCCAAAGTCCGCCACCTTCACCGAGAGGGGGTGCGTCCCGTTGCTCAAAAGAATATTGGAAGGCTTGATGTCGCGATGGATGATCCCAAGGTTGTGCACGTAATCGAGGGCCCGCGTGATCTGGAGGAAGATTTTCAGAATCTCCTCGATCCCGAGGCGCGCCTGGGCGGCAAACTCGGCGAGCGACCGTCCTTCGACATACCGGGTCACCAGATAATACCGGTGCTCCGACTGGCCGACGTCGAGAAGCTCAACGATATGGGGGTGGTCCAGCTTGGCAAGGATTCGCGCCTCACGGAGGAACCGGAGGGTCGCCTCGCTTTCCCGTTCGGTCATCCGGGGCTCCAGGATCTTGACGATCACCGCCCGGTTTCCCTCGTGCAGGTCGGTCCCGCGGTAGACCGTGGTCAATCGCCCGCGCCGCAGTTCCTCTTCCAACCGGTATCTGTGGGCGATAATTTCACTCATCGCGTCAGCCCCC
>CAYYFU010000035.1:0-5824 GCA_964471095.1 uncultured Pseudomonadota bacterium | reverse complement strand
AGCAGCAGATCGAAATCGCAAGGTTTTAGAAAAAAGGCGGCGGCCCCTTTTTCGATCACTTCCCTTTCGAGATGGGGCCAGGTTCCGGTCATCACAATGACCGGGATCCGGCGGGTCTCCGGATCTTTCTTGAGCCGGTTCAGGACCTCCATTCCGCTGCCTGCCGGCATCTTGAGGTCCAGAAGGATGAGTTGGGGGCGATCCCGACGCACCGCCTCCATCACGCGAATCCCCTCGGAAACGGTAGTGGTTTGATAGCCTGCCTCGGTCAAACGGTCACTGAGGACCTGCACCAAGGCGGTATCGTCGTCGGCAACGAGGATCCTTGCCGTCATGCCGCCAGCAACTACGCCCGGCATTGGGGGATGGCAAGGACTTTTCTTGACGACCCTGTCGGGCTTTCATAAACAGGGGACATGGTCCTTGTTACCCAGAACGCCCCGAGGCTGAAGTTCGGCGACCCGGCTCCGGATTTCTCGCTCCCGGGGGTGGATGGCAAGACCCATTCACTCGCCTCCTTCAAGGACAAAAAGATACTGGTTGTCGTTTTCTCCTGCAACCACTGCCCGTACGTGCAGGCGTACGAAGACCGGATGATCGCCGTGCAGCGGGATTACGCCGAAAAGTCGGTTCAATTGGCCGCGATCTGCGCCAATGACGCCAACGAGTACCCGGAGGACAGCCTGGAGAAGATGAAGGTCCGGGCGCGGGAGAAGCGGTTCAACTTCGTCTATCTGCGGGACGAGACGCAAAAGGTCGCCAAGGCTTACGATGCCGCCTGCACACCGGAGTTTTTTGGCTTCGATGCCGGGCGGCGGCTCCGTTTCCACGGCCGGCTCGATGACAACCACGAAAACCCGAAGCAGGTCACGAAACAATACCTGCGCGATGCCCTCGACGACATGATTGCCGGCCACCCGGTCCGCACCCCCGAATCCCACCCGATCGGTTGTTCGATTAAGTGGATATAGAACTATCTGGCCTTCGGGACCAGTTCCAATCGCTCCGCGAGCCAATATTTGATCAATGCCTGCCGGGTTAAACCGACCTGCGCCGCCCTCAAATCCAGTCGTCTTAAAAAAGCGGCAGGAACGTCAATGTTGACCCTTCTGGTCTGGGTGTCCAGCAGATGGGCCACATCATGATCCTCAAAGTAGGTGTCAAATTCCTGCGCGTTAACGGGCTCTCCTGAAGTTTTCCTCATAAAGGCTCCTTTCCTTCTCACGAGATCTGCGACAACTGATGATCCGGATCCTTTCTTCTCTCAATGTGTAGACACAGGTGTAAAGCTTCCCTGCGATCTCGCCAATAATCGCAAAACGGTTTTCAAACTGCTGTCTCGCCGTATATTCAATCGAAGGCCCTTCCCACAACCTTTGCGCCGCAACGAAGCTGATCCCATGCTTCTTCTCATTGGCGCGGCTCTTCCCTTCATCAAACTCGAACTCCACGCTCTAAGTATACCAAAAAGGAGTAGTTTTGCAATACTTTTTATCCTATTGCCCCACCCGCCTGCGCGGCCGTAGCCGCTATGGCGCGGCGGAGGCCCGATCGGATGTTCGATTAAGTGGGCATAAATCGGCCAAAATCGCCTTGCAACGGACTCGACAAAGCCATAGGATCAGGATGTTGAATCGAGGAAAGCGACAAAAGGCGGCCGGTGTTTGGTTCGATGTGGCAAAGTATGTTTTTGTCGCGGTTGTCGTTTCGGGACTTTTTGTAAGGCCGATAAATTGGAATGTCGTCTCAACGGGGGTCATCATGGGATTTATTGCCTATGGCTTGGGGTTAATCGTCGAACCAAGGGATGAGGAGGTTTTATGAATGATGGAGTCGTTACCATACTCATTGCATTAGCAGGTATGCTTCTGGCCGGCATCGGCAGCATGTTCTATTTCAGATGGGAAGAGCACCGGACTGCCAGCAAGAAACACGCCCATTGATTGGATTGCTGTTTGAGACAAGGAAGCCGCTCCGAATAATACAGCCAGCCCGACAAACATCCGACGATCCAACCCTCGACTCGTCCAACCCATCGCTCGAGGAAAAGTGGGCCCCACCGCGCGGAGCCTGTCCAGCAGGACCCGCAAAGATTGCCAGGGCGTATGGTGAAGATTCGGCGCCTCACGCGGGAAAAGGGGGAAATAAACCCTCCCTCCACCGTGCGTTCGACCGGTCCCGCCGCCAAGAATCGGCAGACTGAAATACCCTTGAACCCCTCTGCCCGCTCCGCGGGTCACACGATGCCAGACCGTCTCCACAGGAGCGCCTGGCAGACCCGACCAAGGGACGATCCTTACCCGATGGCCCTCCATAAATTCCGCTGTGAGAATCATTTCCTTGGGATTGCTTCTAGGCCCGCTCATGAGCATCACTCGAACCGGTGGGGCACCCACACGAGACGAGGGATCAAAGGCAACAACTGTTGAAAACGCTTCTCCTGTGGATGGATTAAGATAAGCCCTATACCCGCTCCGGAATGAGGTGTCCCTCCTAAGTAAGGCATCAAAGCCCACTTCATCGCTCCATGACACCCCAAGGGAGCCTCTGCCGATCGAATTCCGGGAGACCCCAAAGTGAGGAGTCTCCACCCTTCCGGGCAAAATGTTCACCCGCAAGTCCTCCCGTTCAGCCAAGGGGAGAATCCGATCGCCATTCCTGTCAACACGAACCGTGGCGGGATCTATTCCATAGAACCGTCCTACCTCGCTTGCCAATCCTTCGAGCAGGTTAGCACTCACAATGCTCCTCCATTCAAATTTCTTATCGTTCTGTCCCCGCTGAAGTTGCTAAAAAAGTGATTAGGCAAACAAACCCGGTCAGCAACACTAGCCAGATAACAAGCCCCAATCCCAATATTTGCAAGGCGATCAGGCCGAACAGATCGGGCGCCTTCATCAACAGCGTCATCAGCGATTCCTGATAATACAGAAACCATGGCTGGGAGGCGGGAAAGAGGAGTTGATGCAGACCGGCAAAAACGCACCCCGGGCCGATCAGAAAAACCGCGCCGATGATCCCCAACAAGACGACCAATGTCCTCAGGATCAGCGACAAAAGTCGGGGTTTAGGTAAATGATATTTTACGGCAAAGAAAATCATCAATCCCCAGAGAGCAAACCAACCGAATCCCAAGATTTTGAGCCTGGAAAGCAGCAAGGCAACCTGGCTCAAGTGGGCCTGGTCCCACAACGTGAGCAGTGCCCCGAGGTCGGTGCCATCCTTGCCGTAATAATGGATCTCCCCCAGCCCCCTCCCCCCCCGATGGACCGCACGGTTGATCGCTGAAAACAGACGAACCCGCTCCGCCCTGGAGGTGAGATGAAAGTTCTTCCGAACTTGATTGCTCGGGCCATACTCGGCAACCACCTGGTCGATCTTCAACAGATCGTGACAAACAGGATAAAAAAAATCGGCTTGTGCCAGAATCAGCCAGCCGAGATGAAGTGAAGCCAGCAGGGTGACCACGGGAAAAATGGCCCCATAAGGACGCATCGTTTTTTCTGTACGCCACGAGCGGCCCCCTGTAAAGGAAAGGTCATGGGGCATGACTCCTGCTGTCACGAACCGGCGAAAAAACCGTTCTACAAGAATAAGCTTTTGTGGGTCTCCGGTGTTGCGCTCCTTTTGTATGCCGCCGGGTGGGTCTTCGACCCGCTTCGGCCGTTTCAGGACTCCTTCCTTCACTATGTCAGATTGATCTGGTGGGCGCTCCTGTTGGGATTCCTCCTCGCCGGGGTGATCGATCGGTATGTCCCCTCCGAATATATCTCCAAGATCCTTGCCCGGCGTTCCAAACGGACCATTTTCTATTCGGCCGGCTTGGGGCTCCTGATGAGCGCCTGTTCGCACGGGATCCTCGCAATCGCGATCCAGCTCCATAAGAAAGGGGCCTCGGGCCCGGCGGTGATCGCCTTTCTGTTGGGAAGCCCGTGGGCGAACCTGCCGGTGACACTGCTCCTCGTGAGTCTCTTCCATCTGAAGGGGTTTGTGATCATCGCCGCCGCGATCCTGGTCGCCATCTCGACCGGACTGATCTTTCAGCAACTCGACCGGCTGGGATGGATTGAACGGAATAAGAACACGCTGGAAGTTGATCCGAATATTCCCCTCCCCCCTCTTAAGGTAAGAGGGGGGACCGAGGGGGGCGTTATGAGGGAGATCGTTGCCATCCTCCACAGCTCCTGGAACCTCGCCGAGATGATCCTCTGGTGGATCGTGATCGGCATCACGATCGCATCGCTGATCGGCGCCTTTCTCCCCCCCACCCTACTCCCGACCTATTTCGGGCCGACACTGGTCGGTCTCCTCCTGACGCTGGCCGCAGCGACCGTGATCGAAATCTGTTCGGAAGGGTCTGCCCCGCTCGCGTTCGAGATCTATCGCCAGACCGGCGCGCTCGGCAACACCTTCGCTTTCCTGATGGGTGGCTTTGTCACCGACTACACCGAGGTCGGGCTCGTCTGGACCAATCTGGGCTGGCGAACCGCCGTCTGGATGGTCGCCGCGACCGTTCCTCAAGTCATCTTGATCGGCCTCCTCCTCAATCTTTTCTAGATTCCTCATTCATTTCAGGATATTATGTGGTCAGCTGCCAAAGCGGCCAAGATCGAAGTTGGCGATGGTTCTTTCCGGCGGCGGCGCGCGCGGCGCCTACGAGGCGGGGATCATCCATTATCTTCGAACCTCCCTTCCCTCTCGCTTAAGAAATCGCCATTTTGACATCCACTGCGGTTCGTCGGTCGGGGCGATCAACTCCTGCTTCATGGTCGCCACCGCCCACAACCTGGAATACCAAGGAAGGATGGCCCGCCAAATCTGGGAAAACCTGAGCGCCGATCAGATCTTTCGGCGAGACACCCGGGCCCTGCTCAACTTTTTGACCAAAGGGGGGCGGGGTCTTCTCGTCAATATCTTTCGGCGCGGCGGCGCAGGGCGTGGCGCCAGTCACTTTCAGGGCTTTCTCGACACCTCCCCCTTCCTGCCGTTCCTGGAGAGGGCGATCCCAGGGGACGCCATCAGCCGAAATATCAACACCGGCCTGGTGCAGGGCCTTTCCGTCTCCGCGACCAACGTTTTTACGGGAAGGTTTGAGCTCTTCATCCAAAAAAGGCCGGAGGTGGAATACACCGGGGAATACGTCCACCACATCACCACGATTGAGCCGATTCATGCCAAGGCCTCCGCGGCAATCCCGATTATCTTCCCGACCGTCCTGATCAATGGCGTGGCCTATACCGACGGAGGATTGAGGCTCAACACCCCGATGTCCCCCGCGATTCAACTCGGGGCCGACGCGATTTTCATGATCGGCTTGCACCACCGGGCCGCCGGCGAACGGGTCCCGAGTCACGGCGTCCGCGGCCAACAGCCGTCGCTCGGTCAGGTGTTGGGCCGGGTCATGAACTCCGTCTTTCTGGACCGGACCCAGTACGACATGGAACAACTGGAACGGATCAACCGGGTGATCGACTGGGGCGAGATGATTTACGGGAAAAACTTCCTCATGGATATGAACCGAATGATCCAAAAGAAAAACATCCGGGGGGATATCGCCAACCGTGGACTCAAACGGCTCAACGTCTTCCGGATCCGCCCCTCCGAGGATATCGGAGAACTGTTCGGCCATATCTTCCAGCGGCATCGGGACAAGAATTTCACCATGTTCGAAAAATTTATGCTTCGGGTCTTGGACATCGACCCGACCGGCGGGATCGACTTTCTCTCCTACATCGGCTTCATCCCGGAATATATCAAGAAGCTCCTCGAATTGGGCTTCGAGGACGCCCGCTCCCACCGCCAGGAGATTATTGAGTTTTTGGAA
>CAYYFU010000034.1:0-10817 GCA_964471095.1 uncultured Pseudomonadota bacterium | reverse complement strand
TCGGGCTTAACTCCAATTCAGAAAGACGGCGAGCGTCATCAATAAAGGTGATATCCCCCTGATGATGCGGACCCAGACCGACTCGGTCGGCCGCCTCGGCGGTGAAGTCATCGTCACTCATGTAGGTTCGGACGTTCTGATTGACCCCACCGACCGGCATGGTCAGCTCAAAGTAGTAGATCTCCGCCTCGATCCCCGAGTAAGTTCCGGCCGACAGATCGCCCGGCTCGATCGTAATCACCGTCTCCGAGGTGTCGGTCGTGGTAAACTGGATCACCTCCGACATTCCAAGGGTTCCGGTGTCTGGAACGAAATCGATTTGAGTGCTGGTATCATCCGCGGGGACCAGCGAGACCCGTTTTACCGCGATCACATATTTGCTGGGGGTGATGTGGGCAACCTTGCCACCGTCGTTGTCACAATCCAGGCCATCTTCCAAGATGGGGTCGTCTTGGGTGATCGGAGAATCCAAATCGGTGCATTGGCCGGCGGTCGTTTCTTTAAAAAAATTCAAGGCGCCGGCCGAGACGGAGAAATCAGCGGCGGAGTTGAAACGGATTCCGGTAGAAGTGGTCGTGGTGGATTCGCCGCAAGCGGCTAACAACAGGAGCCCCAACCAAAAGATTTTTTTCATAGACCCCCCTTTAAAAATTTCTCAACCCGTCCCATTCCCTCTTTAATCCGCTCCGTGGAGGTGGCATAGGAAAAGCGCAAGAACCCTTCCCCCGCAGAGCCAAAGTCAATTCCCGGTGTCACAGCAACATCAGCCTTATACAGGATCGACTTTGATAATTGAAGAGAATTTTTAGAAAACCGCTTAGTGTTTGCAAAGATATAGAAGGCGCCGGTCGGCGGCACCTTCACCTCAAACCCAAGCCTACGAACCCCCTCCAGCATCACCCGACGCCGCTCCGCAAAAATCTGCCGCATCTTTTCTTGGTCTTGCCCTCCTTCCCGGAGGGCGGCGATTCCCGCCCTCTGCACGAAGGAGTTGGCGGAGAGAAAAAAATTCTGCAGCAGGATTTTCAGGGTTGGAACGAATTGTTTGGGGGCAATCAGAAACCCAAGCCGGTATCCGGTCATGGCGAACGATGCGGTACTGGAACCCATCCTCCTCCCGCACCTTCACCAGCACCGGTTTCCCGTGCAGGAATTGAACAAACGCCAGATAACAGGGGTAATGCGGGTTGGACAGGATCACCTCATCACCGGGATTTAACAGGACGGAGAAGGCGAGCAACATGGCGGGGGAGGACCCCTCGGTGATCAGCACCCGGCCCGGGTCGATCGTGACCCGATATTTTTCAAAATAATGTTCGCAGATCGCTTCCCGAAGTTCCAGGATCCCCTCGCTCGGCGTGTATTTGGTGAATTTATCCTGCACGGCACGGCGGACCGCCTCTGCCACACAGGGAGGGGGCTCCAGATCCGGTTCCCCGACACCGAAGGAAATAACATCCCTCCCCCGGCGCCGCAATCGATCCGATTCTGCGACCAGTTCCATTGCCAGAAAGGATTTCAGCTTCTTGACATGACGGGGGAGAGCGTTCATTTTAGAGGCAAGATGCCTTTATATCTTTATGCTTGTCAATCTTGCGGGAAGGAACATGAACGGTTGCAAAAGTTCAGCGATCCCCCGTTAAAAAAATGCCCTGCGTGTGGCGGCAAAGTTGCGAAAAAAATTACCTCGACCTCTTTTCTGCTGAAAGGGGGCGGCTGGTACAAGGACGGATACGCCTCGCCAAAACCGGAGACGGCCAAGAAACCAGAAACCGCCGTCAAAAAAGAAGAGCCGAAAAAAAGCGAGACAAAAAAGGACTAATCCGGCGCCAACACAATCTTCCCGAACTGTTCCCGTCCTTCCAGCCGCCGGTGGGCCCCCTGGACCTCGGAAAATTTATAAACCTTGTCGATCACCGGCCGCAACTTTTTCTGCGCGACCAGATCAAAGATCTTTGACAAGGTGGCTGACGGCCCCATCGTCGAACCGAGGATCTGCTGATGTTTGATAAAGAGATGAACGAGATTGACCCCGACGTCGCCGCCGGTTGTTGCTCCGCAGGTGACGATCTTGCCGTTGAAGGCAAGCGACCGAAGACTCTCGTTCCAGGTCGCCTTGCCGACATGCTCAAAAACAATGTCGGCGCCGCGCCCCTCGGTGAATTTCTTGACCTCCTTGGAGATCGATTGGGTCGTATGGTTGATCAGATAATCCGCCCCCAGCTCCTTGGCGTGGGACAATTTTTCATCAGAACCGGCGGTGGCGATCACCGTCGCCCCGAACAGTTTCGCGATCTGCACCGCCGCCGAACCGACCCCGCTGGAGGCGGCAATGACTAAAACGGTCGCTGTGGATCGGGTCCTGTCGCTTCGGGAAACTTTCGGCTGCGTCCCGCCACAGGCGGTGACGGTCCGCAAAGTTTCCCTCGCGCCACCCGATCCTCCCCATTGGCACTTGTCGACCAACATATGCCAGGCGGTCAGAAAGGTGACCGGCACTGCCGCCGCCTCTTCAAATGAGACATACTTCGGTTTCGGGATCAGACGTCTCTCGAAAACCGCCCTGAATTCGGAGTCAACCCCATCCTCAGTCTCACCGAGCAATCCGAATTTCGGGCAGAAATGATCGTTTCCTTCCAGACACCGGTCGCACTGGCCGCAGGAAACGATCGGGTTAATCACCACCTCGTCCCCCTTTTTGATTTTTTTCACCCCCGATCCGACCTCCACGACAACCCCGGAACCTTCGCAACCGAGGATCATCGGGAGCGGAAGCTTGACCCCCGGCATCCCGTTCCGGACCCAAAGGTCCATATGATTCATCGCGGCCGCGTGAATTTTGACCAGAACCTGAGCCGCCGCCAATTTTGGTGTCGGCAGCTCCTCGATTTTTAAAACCTCCGGGCCGCCATGTTGGTGGATTCGAATCGCTTTCATGGAATTCTTGACGATCTCAATTTGATATCTTACATTCCCGCCAACGAGGCAAGGCGAAAAGGAGGCTTTCCAATGCCATACGTGATCAATCAAGAATGCCTGGGTGAGCAATATGCTGATTGTGTCGATGTCTGTCCGGTGAATTGCATTTATCCCGGGGACTATAAAGGTGAAAAGTTCATGGTGATCGACCCGGATATTTGTATTGATTGCGGCGCCTGTTTGCCGGAATGTCCGATTGAGGCGATTGTTGCCTCGGTGGATGAGGCCCCCGAGTGGGCCAAGGTGAATGCCGAGTTCACGCCGATGTTTAAGAACAATCCGGCGGTGACGCCTCGTCCCCCCCAAGACCCGCCGCGCAAAAAACATCCCAACCCAGACCTGAAACCTTGAAGACGACCCCCAATCGGATGCAGCAGCATTGGCAGGAGGCGCAAAAATTCCTCAAGCGGGAGTGGCCCCGGCTGACCGACGTGGATCTGGAAGAGATTGATGGGGAATACGACCGCTTGATCCGCAAGATCAAAGAGCTCTATCGAGGTTCCGACGAGATTATGCAAGAGGCGCCGATCAAAGAAAAATTACAGCAATTTCTGAACGCCCTAATTTTCTAGCAACTTTCCTGAATTATTGCCGATTTATTCGATGGAGGGGTCATGGTGCGTCCTGTCGGATCATTGAGATCGGAGGGGGAATTAGCTTGGTCTCCCACTGAAATCCAAGCAGTTTCAACGACTTCCACAGTTTCACCCGATTCGTTTCGGTTGGTCGGTCACGACTCCCTGAACTCAGCCACCGCCGCTCAATGGATCGAAAAATTGCGGGATTCAGTCGGTGACAAGGCGTTGCTGGCGATAGTGGCCGGCCTTGGGATTACCCTGGCAACGAAACAGGGGAGGTCGCTCCTCAAGTGGCTCTCGCGGCTGTTGAAGCGGGCAGGGGTTGTCGGTATCGCCCGGTTTGCGATTCCTGCAGCGGCAGCAGCCCTCGCCGTCTTTCCGCTGATCGATAAAATTAATTCTGGGGAGGAGCGGAATCCATCTCTCCCAGCCCCCTTTCAGGGGAGATATTTTTCATCCCAGCTCCACCCCCTTCGTGAAGGGTCTCAGAAACCTGTCGCACAATTAACCGTGTCGTCAAAACAGGACCCCGAACGTCGGATCAATCGACCTGGTGAATTTCTGCCGCGCCCCGCCGGATCCCCCCAGCAAGATTCGTCTCCGGTGACGGCAGGGTATCGCGAGGTTCGAGTGGGTCGTCAGGTTGGGTTGAGAGATCGTGTTGTCTTTGAACCGGGGGAAACGACTTCCGATCGGTTGGGTGGTGTCGGTCATGGCCAGGCCATTGGCGGTATTGTCACGAATGATTCTGCCACACGGCAGGCATCGACCGTGGTGGTCCCTCTGCTACAGCTGTTCAGTCCCCAACCACGTTCGGGCGAGCCCGGCAGAACTATTGAGATCCACGGGAGGGCCGTCTCCATCGCGACGACTCCCTTAATGACTGCCCTGGCACCGTTAGACCACCCCCTGCAAGAGGCAGGGATGGACCTCTCTGCGGAACAGGAACCGATCCTCTCGGCAACGGCAAAAGTCGTTCGATCAGCCTTTTCCCCAAGAGTTATCGATGAGAATAAATTACAGGGATGGGGGGTCCAGTATCGGTATCCCGTTTCTGTCGGCCTCCCCCAGCCCGCCTTGGAGGTTGCTGTCGTGCCTCTTTGTGATCAGCCGGTGGCGAGAAGGACCGTGAGGAGTCAACAGGGGCCTGCTGTCGGAGAAACGGTTGGGTCCGTAACACAGATTTTAACAACCCCCAAGACAACCGATCCGGAGGGGGCGGTTGCCTATCTGGTCTTGCCACCTCCCGTATGGTTTTTACGATCCCTCGCCAGCCTTGATTATTCCGGACGTTGTGAATTGTATTCCGTGGAGCGGGAACGACCGATGGTTGTTACCCGTCGGGAATTTCCCTCGGACTCCGGTAGAAATCGACAAGGGAGAGGGGACGATTCCCCGTTTGACGAAGAAGAGGAACTTGAAGACGACCGTCTGGATGCCTGATTGACTTTTCCCCGCCAAGCCGCTACAGATCAAAATATGCCAGCAGTTGCGATACAAGAAAAAGCCGAAGAGCTTGAATCAAAATCAGCCTCAGAGGTCCTGAAATGGGCCTTGGCGACTTATCACCCACGCATTGCGTTGGCCTCCAGCTTTGGGGCTGAGGATGTGGTGCTGATCGATATGATGGTGAAGATCAATCCGAAGGCCCGGATCTTCACCCTGGATACCGGTCGTTTGAATCAGGAGACCTATGAGGTGATGGACCGGATCCGTGAGAAGTACAGGATCAAGCTGGAGGTGATGTTCCCCAAGGCGGATGCGGTGGAGCCAATGGTGCGGGCAAAAGGGATGAATCTCTTCTACGATTCGATTGAGAATCGGAAAGAGTGTTGTGGGGTCCGCAAGGTAGAGCCGCTGAACCGTGCCCTGCGGGATCTGGACGCCTGGATTACCGGCCTCAGGCGTCAGCAATCGGTCACCCGCACGGCGGTTGCCAAGGTGGAGATCGATGAGGCCCATAACAAGATCGTCAAGGTGAACCCTTTGACCGATTGGACGAGCGAACAGGTCTGGGATTACATCAAGAAGAACGGTGTCCCCTACAACAAACTGCATGACGCGGGGTACCCCTCGATCGGTTGTGCCCCCTGCACCCGCGCCGTAAAACCGGGCGAGGATGAGCGGGCCGGCCGCTGGTGGTGGGAAAACCCCGAGTCCAAGGAGTGCGGTCTGCACGTCAAAAAGTAGCTTCGCAGCGCGTCAATTTAAGTTTTTGATATCACTTCTTTTTTCTGCTATTGTCTCCCGGGGCTTAAGGATTTCCTCAAAAGATCATAAAAAAGGAGGTAGCTATGGAAGGTCAATTCATGACCTGGCAGAAGGCGATTACCACCGCCCTGCAGGGGATCTGGTCGAAGATTGTGATGATCCTGCCGGATGTCTTGGCAGCGGTGATCGTCCTGATTGTCGGTCTGTTTGTTTCCAGTTTGTTGGGGAGGCTGATCCGCCGGATGGTGGAATTCACCCGACTCGACAATTTTCTGCAACGGGCGGTAGGGCTGGCCAAGCTGAAGGATCGGGGGATGGAGATCAAGGCGGCGGCCCTCGTTGGCTGGTTTGTAAAATGGTTTTTCATCATTGTGACCTTTATCGCCGTTGCGGATATTCTGAAATGGGCGCAACTGACCAGCTTTTTTGAATCGGTCGCGCTTTACATCCCGAATGTGATCATCACTGTCCTGATCCTCTTGGCCGGTTTTGTGCTCGGAGGGGGTTTGCAGGATATCGTGGTCAAGGCGGTCAAGGCCTCCACCCTGCCTGCCTCGTCAGCCGGGATGATCGGGACGTTTGCCCGCTGGTCGGTGGTCGTCTTTGCCGTGATGGCGGCACTGACCCAACTGGGGATCGCGGCCGACCTGGTCAAGATCCTCTTTACCGGCTTTGTCGGGATGCTCGCCCTGGCGGGCGGTCTTGCCTTTGGGCTGGGCGGCCAGACGCATGCCAGCGGTTGGCTGGATAAGGTCCGGAAGGAAATGAAGCATTAGATCCCTTGAATCAAGGGGCTTGTCACCGCCTCGGCCGTTGGTCTAAGTCTGGCCAATGGCCGAGGCGTTTTTATCCGATCCCCCCGTCGTGACCCTCGCGGGGGTCATTGAGGAGCCGTACAATCTGGCGATTGCCGCCGCCCGGACCTGTTATTCCTCCAAGGGGATCCTGACAACCGCCGATGTCGTGAAGGACGAGAAGGCGATCGCCCTGCGGGACAAGATCGCCGAGTCCACCCTGCAGGCCGGGCATCTGACCACCCGCCAACATGCGACCTTCGTCTTCGCGCTGGATAAAATATCGCGCCAGTTCATCTGGTCCTTTTTGCACAGTCACCCCTACTACAATTCCGAACAGGTGAGTCAGCGTTACGTGAAGGTGGCGCCGGGGCACTTCACTGTCCCGCCGCTTGAACCCCGGCAGGAAAAAAAGTACCGCGAGACGGTCCAGTTGCAGATGGGTCGTTACAACCAGTTGATCGAACTGTTGATGCCCGACATCCGCCACCGCTTTTTCAAGCTGTTTCCGGCACGGGAGAAGAAGGCAGGCGCCTATGAGTCCCAGTTGAAAAAGCGGGGGTATGAGGTAGCGCGCTACCTGCTACCGGTTGCAACCCATGCCTACATGTATCACACCGTCAGCGCCCTGACGCTGCTCCGCTATTGGCGGATCTGCGGGATGTTTGACGCCCCGTTTGAACAACGATTTGTCGTTTCCAGGATGATCGATGCGGTGAAGGCAGTAGACCCCGATTTTGAAAAGGAGGTGAAGGATCCGATCCCGCTGGAGCAGACGCCGGAATATCGAACCTTTCAGGATCATTCCGAGGGATACGGCACGACAGGGGGTTATCTTCAGGAGTTTGACGAGTCACTCGGCGGTCATATCTCGAAACTGGTCGATTTCAAGGAGCGGGCGGAGCAGACACTTGCGCAGTCGGTTCGCAACGTGCTGGGGTTGCCGAAGGAACGGCTCTCGGATGATGAGGCGATCGCCCTAATGATGGATCCGGCCAGGAATCACTATTTCGGAGATACGCTGAATCTGACCACCCTCTCAAAATTGGCCCGCACGATGTTCCACCCTCACTACACCTTTCGCAAGAAGATCTCGCACACCGCCGACTCGCAGGATCAGCGACATCGGATGACCCCCGGCTCCCGCCCGATCTTGGCGACCCACTATTCCGGGAAGCCGGACTACATCCTCCCGATGCTGGTCAGGGAAAATGGTGAGATCCGGGAGGTGTATGAGAAGACGATGGGAGAGATCTTTCGGGGAATCAACGATCTCTTGAGTGACGGGGTGAAGGCGGAATACGCCCTGTATCTGTTGCCGAACGCCTTTCCGATCCGGTTTGAGGAATCAGGCGACTTGCTGAATCTCCATCACAAGTGGCGGACCCGTGCCTGTTATGACTCGCAGGAGGAGATTTTTTTCGCGACGATTGATGAGATCGAGCAGGTCAAGCAGGTCCATCCCCGGATCGCCTCGCACATCCTTGCCCCTTGTTACCTCCGGATGAAGTCGGGCGAAAAGCCGTACTGTCCCGAAGGGGACCGCTACTGCGGCGTCCCGGTCTGGAAGCAGCCGATTGAGGAATACCTGGGGAGGATTCTCTAGCCCATACCAGTAGGCTATTTTTTATCCAATTTATATATATTATTGACACATTGAGAAACATAGGTGATAATTGGCTAATATTATTATGGAATATTTTATAGACAAGAACAAACTAAAGAGACGGATTGTGGAACTTGGCTATGAGAGCATCAGCCAGTTTGCCCGAAACAAGAGGATCCATCGAAGTACCCTCGTCAAGCTCTTGAAGGGGGGGCCGGTCATTCTCCCTTCGGTCCGAAAGATCGCGAAGGGGTTGCAGATCGATCCCCTCGACCTTTTCCTGCCGGTTTCTCCACTCCCCGCCTCGATCCCCCTGGCAGAGGAAATCGGGCCGATCGTTGCCCGCCTCGTAAAGAAAAACCGAAAAATGGCGGTGGTGTTGCTTGGCTCCCGGGCGGCGGGAAAGGGACGTCCCTACTCCGATTGGGACCTGGGAATTTTCAGCATCCAGTCCCCCATCTCCGGGCTGGAGTCCCTTCGGCTCAAGCGGCAGGTTGGGGAAATGAGCGAGAATCTGGTACGGGAGGTGGACCTGATCAATTTGAACCAGGCCCCCGTCTGGTTTCTTGAGAATTTGGAAATTCTTTTTCTGGACGGCGACAAGGAGAGTTTCTTTTACCTGAAAGGACTCATCGATGGAATCCAAAAAGAAAAACAAGCTGCCTGACTCCAAGAAGCATCTCGAAGAAGCGTTGCGCCGGTACGATCAGGATTCCTCTGACCTGAATTTTCTTGCCCTCTCCAAGGCGTTTGAAATCCTGGTTGAGTACGCCTGGAGACGTCTTAAATTTCTCGTCGAGGATCAGGGCCTGGAGGCCCCTGCCCCGAAGATCGCCGTGAAACAGGCGGCAAAACTGAAGTTGATTCAGGAGCCGGAGAAATGGCTCGACTGCATCGACGCCCGAAACGACAGTGTTCACGATTATTTTGGGATTTCAAACACAGAGTATATCCAGCTCGCTCGGGAGTTTCTGGTGCTGGTTCACGACCTTTCCTGAAAGGGGGCTTTATGATTCGTATCGTCATTTTCCTTTTGGCGTTCGTGGCACACGCGGGATGGGTCAATGCCGAATCCAAGTGGGTTGACCTCACTCATCCCTTCGATCAGCAGACCATCTACTGGCCGACGGCGAAGCCGTTTGAGCTTGAAGCGGTTCACAAGGGGCCGACCGACGGCGGATGGTGGTACGAATCGAACAACTACTCCGCCTCCGAACATGGAGGGACCCATCTGGATTCCCCCTGTCACTTCGCCGAGGGGAAATGGACCGTTGACCAGATCCCATTGGAACGTCTCATCGGCCCTGCCGTCGTGATCGATGTTTCCAAAAAGACCGCCAAGCAAGCTGACTACCTCGTTTCGATTAAAGACATAACGGCGTGGGAGAAAAAGGAAGGGAAGATCGAGTCAGGAACGATGGTTTTTGTTTATACCGGCTGGTCAAAAAAATGGCCGGACAAGAAACAGTATCTGGGAACCGATCAAAAGGGGGATGTGAAGAATTTGCATTTCCCCGGTTTTTCGAAGGAGGCGGCTGAACGATTGGTCTCCAGAGGTGTCACGGCGGCAGGACTGGATACCCCGAGCATTGACTATGGTCAGTCAAAAGACTTTCGTTCGCACGTAATTTTTGGTTCCGCCAATGTCCTGGGGTTTGAAAATCTGAACAACCTTGACCAACTCCCGCCTCGCGGGGCGAGGGTCACTGCCCTCCCGATGAAGATCGGCGGCGGGAGCGGAGCGCCGCTTCGAATCATTGCCGAAATTCCCAGCCCCGGCATTTGAGCAGATGAAACTCAACGGAAAAAACGCCTTAGTGACCGGCGCCGGACGTCGAGGAGGGCGGGCGATTGCCCTGGAGTTGGGAAAACGGGGTTGGAATGTCGCTGTGCATTATCGAACCTCCCGACGGAATGCTATTCGGGTGGTCGCCCAACTCAAGAGGGCCGGGATTCGCGCAAAACCGTTTCAGGCGGATCTCTCAAAAATTCGTCAAGTGACGCGGCTCGCACGGCAGGTGGAACGAACCTTTGGGCCGGTGGATCTGTTGGTAAACAATGCCGCGAATTTCATTCGGACCCCTTTGTCCAAGGTGACCGAGCGGGACTGGCAAAAGACACTCGATACCAACCTCAAGGGGCCGTTTTTTCTCTCCCGCGAGCTGGGGCTGCGGATGAAAAGGCGGAGCGGCGGGGTCATCGTGAATGTCGCCGACTGGGCCGCCACTAACCCCTACCCCGCCTATCTTCCGTACTGCATTTCCAAGGCTGGCATCGTGACGATGACAAAAGGTCTGCGAAAGGTCCTTGGACCGGAGGTAAAGGTTCGGCTGGTTTCCCCGAAAGTTCTGAAAGGATTTTCAGGGTATGCAAGGAGTGTCGTTCGTCTAGCCGGTTGATGGGATTGTTTTGTGAGCAGTGCGCCGTGGCGGAGTTCTATTTAAGCTGAATAGAGAGTTTCTTGCCGGTCGCAGCGGCAAATTTTGCCAAGGCCTCGAGACTCACATTGGCGTCGTTCATCAGCCGTTGAACCTGTGAGACACTGCTCTTCATTCGTTTGGCCAGTTGCCGGATCGACAGCCGTTTCTGTTTGACTATCATTCGGACTAGCTGGCCAAGCATAATCTCTGCACGAGACTTTTCGAACTC